>JADLGX010000301.1 GCA_020849095.1 Candidatus Eiseniibacteriota bacterium | reverse complement strand
GACGACATGGGCCAGACGCACGAGTGGAAGTGGATCCGCGGCGTGGCCGAGCGCAAGGGCCGGCTCAAGCTGTACAGCACCACCGACTGAGACGCGGTTTGCCGGGGACGGCGGTCACGGATAGCGTGATCGCCGTTCTCGGCGTTTTCGCTCCCAGACCGGAGGTTCGCTCGTGATGCCGCGCATGATCCGTACGCTCGCTCTCGCCTCGCTGCTCCTGCTGTCGCTCGCGCCCACCGCACACGCGCAGGGTGTGTTCTGGGACCTGCACGGCGGGCTTGCCAGCTCCACGATCACCGGTGACGTCGCGGGTTCGCCCAACGACCGCATCGGCGTGCACGTGGGCGCCGGCGCCCGGATCATGGTCACCGAGGCGTTCGGGATGAACACCGAGCTGAACTACATCCAGCGCGGGCTCACGCGCGACGAGGACGACACCAACTCGCAGGCGATCTCGGCGAGCGGCATGACCTACAAGGTGGACTACTGGGAGTTCAACGGGCTGCTGCGCGTGGGGCTGCCCGCCATGGGCGGCCTTCGCCCCGCGCTCATGGGCGGCGCCGGCGTGGGATTCAAGACCAACGAGACGCTCATCGTGGACGGCGGGTCGCAGGCCGGCACGCGCGAGACCGAGTCGCTCGACGGGCTCGACCTGACCATGATCCTCGGGGTCAGCCTGGACCTGGGTGACGGCGACGGCCGCTGGTTCGTGGACGCGCGCTGGGCCAAGAGCATGATGAGCGTTGCCGACCCGATCCAGTTCATCGGGATCGAGACCCCCGACTACCGCAACCGCACGCTGAGCATCGCGATCGGGCGGGCGTTCCGGGTGAACAGCTACTAAGAAGAGAGCGGCGTGCAGGGCGGGCGCCACCCGCCCTGCAACACGGCCGCGCGCCGGGCCGTATTCAGGCCCGAGTCCGCTCCCCAGCGACAGACCCTCCGCGACGCGAGCTGTGCCCTTTCCAGCGTCCGCGGCCCTGCCGATCGCCCCGGGGATGGCGACTCGCCCGGCGGCCCAGCGGCCGCCCTTCCGGAGGACCCTGCAGATGACCTCGACGAAGGCCGTCGCGACTCCGATTTAGAATCCGGTCCGGGCTTGCTGTCGCGCCTTTTCAGGATGCGCGACAAGTGCGAGCCTGTCCGCGCACCCGCGCGCCGACCGCATCCTCGCCCACCTGGCTTTCCGTTCCTCACGCGGACCCCCGCGCGCCATTCGCGCACGCCCCGCGCGCACTCGAGGTGACTTCATGTCTCTGGTCGCATTCCTCACGCCGTCACTCGGCCTGTTGCTGCTGTTCGTGGTGCTGTTCCTGCTCACGGGCATCCGCTACATCCCCAACAACAAGATCGGCATCATCGAAAAGCGCATCAGCGGCAAGGGCTCGATCAAGAGCGGCATCATCGCCCTCGACGGCGAGGCCGGTTTCCAGCCCAACATGCTGCGCGGCGGCCTGCACTACCTGATGCCCGTGCAGTACGCCGTGCACGTGCTGCCGCTGGTCACGATTCCGCAGGGCAAGGTGGGCTACGTGTTCGCCCGCGACGGCCAGCTGCTGCCCGCTTCGCAGACGCTCGCGTCCAACGAGAAGGCGAACGACTTCCAGGACGCCGCGGTGTTCCTCAAGGCCGGCGGCCAGCGCGGCCCGCAGCGCAAGATCCTGCGCGAAGGCACGTACGCGATTCACCTGTCGCAGTTCGTCGTGCTGGCCGAGGAGCGCGTGTACGGCCTGGCGCTCGACAAGCCCGAGGAAGAGCTGTTCCGCCGCATGGCCCTGCTCATCAAGGAGCGTGACGGCTTCAACCCGGTCGTCATCAAGGGCCACGACGACATGCTCGGCATCGTCACCGTGCACGACGGACCGTCGCTCCCGCAGGGGCAGATCATCGCGCCCACGGTGGGCGAGGACCCCACCAACGCCGCCACCTACCACAACAGCTTCCAGGATCCCGAGCGCTTCCTGGCGGCGGGCGGCCAGCGCGGCCGCCAGTACCAGGCGCTCGTCGAGGGCACCTACTACATCAACCGGCTGTTCGCGACGGTCGAGCTGGTTCCCAAGACCGTGATCGAAGTGGGCAACGTCGGCGTCGTCGTGTCGTACACCGGCGCGATCGGCACGGACCTGTCAGGCGAACAGTACAAGCACGGCGAGCTGGTGCAGAAGGGCCTGCGCGGCGTGTGGAGCGAAGGCCTCATGCCGGGCAAGTACGCGTTCAACACGTACGCCGGCAAGGTCAACATGGTGCCGACGACCAACTTCATCCTGAAGTGGAACAAGTCGGAGTCGGGCGAGCACAAGTACGACGAGAACCTCGCCGAGGTGTCGCTGATCACCAAGGACGCGTTCGAGCCGTCGCTGCCGCTGTCGGTGGTGGTGCACATCGACTACCGCAAGGCCCCGCTCGTGATCCAGCGTTTCGGCGACATCAAGCGGCTCGTGGAGCAGACGCTCGACCCCATGGTGAGCGCGTACTTCAAGAACATCGGGCAGACGCGCACGCTGATTCAGCTGATCCAGGACCGCAGCGCGATCCAGCAGATCGCCGGTGACCAGATGAAGGAGAAGTTCGCCCAGTACAACCTGGAGCTGCAGGAAGTGCTCATCGGTACGCCCACCAGCGGCGTGGCCGGCGGGCAGATCGAACAGATCCTGACCCAGCTGCGCAGCCGCCAGATCGCGACCGAGCAGGTGGAGACCTACAACCGGCAGGAAGTGGCGGCGGTCAAGGAGCGCGAGCTGCGCGAAGCCGAGCAGCGCGCGCGCCAGCAGGCGCAGATGACCGAGTCCGAACTGTCCATCGTCGTGCAGAGCAACACGGGTAAGGCCGACCTGGCCCGCGCCCAGCAGGAAGCCACCAAGATCCAGACGCTCGCCTCGGCCGAAGCCGCCAAGGTGCGCATCATGGGCGAAGGCGAGGCCGCCAAGGTCAAGCTGATCGCCGGCGCCGATGCCGAGCGCGCGGCGCGAGTCGGTATCGCGCAGGCCATGGCGATCGAGGAGCAGGTCCGCGCCTACGGCGGCCCGCGCTTCCAGCTGACGCAGCAGGTCATGAACCGCTTTGCCGAAGCGATCCAGATCTCCAAGGTGGACGTCGTTCCCCGCGTGGTCGTGGGCGGCGGCAACGGCGAGGGCGGAAACTCGAACGGCAACGTGATGGAAGCGCTGCTCACCATGCTGCTGAGCGAAAAGGTGGGAGCGGACCTGACCGGCGCCGCGGCCGGCGCGCGCAGCGCGGATGCCGAAGCGATGCGCAAGAAGATCCGCGACGGCATGACCGGTACGGATCAGGCGAACGGCTGACGCGCGAGCGTCGCAGACGAGGCAGCAAACGAGAAGCCCGGCGCGAGCGATCGCGCCGGGCTTCTCGTTTGCCAAGGGAGCTGGTGGGGCAGGTGCGTCGAATGCGCATCACCGATAGAGCGACTTGATCTGCCCCCACGTCGCATTCCGCGTCGGGACCTGCGACCACTGCCACGTGGCCTTCGGTGTCGCGAAGCCATCGTAGGTGTACTCCAGGCCCGTGGTAGTTGTGTATATCTTGAACTCCTCAAAGAAGATGCTCAGAGGTTGCGCGCAGCCGGCACAAGAATCGGCCCCGAGCGATTTTGTATGGGCGATGTTCATGTTGAACAGAAAGTACGTCTGTCCCGCGATCAGCGGTTCTGGAATCGTCGGCTGGGTGAGCAGTATTCCGCCAGTCAGCCGAATCCCACCCGCAGAAACCACTTGAGCAGAGTAGAAAAAGTGCGAGGGAAAGTGCAGACAGGTGCCGCCGGTCAAGAAGGACTCGTCGAGCGTCATCGCTCCGGCCCGACAGCCAGCCGGATAGGTTTGCCACCAAGAAGGCGGCTCTGGTTGGCCGCTACTGAACGTCACCCTGAATGTGAACTGCGATGGCGGTTCGTTCGCGACCGCTTCGGCCGTGTAGCTCGCGACCAGGAGCTCATGGCCATCGTTCGTGTCGCATGCGAAGTCGCGGTTCGATGCAGCGCTGGAAGTGCAGCCATCCCAGTCCAGATGAATGAGCGGTGAAGTGGATTGGCTCGCGGCAGCGTGTGAGGAGCGCAGTGCGAGGGCAAGAAGCATGAAGAAGCCGAGCCTTTGCACGGGGGTTGGGATGCGGAGTCTGGGAAGTCGCATGTCATGCCCTCCTGATGCGATGCTGCGCGATGACGTCAGTACAGATCACGCCAGCTGGTGCCATCAAAGACTTGGGCCTTGGCGTCGGTGGAGTTGAAGATCATGTCGCCGGCTGTCCAGTCAGAGATGGATGCGATGTCGGCGCTCGCGAGGGAGTTCAGACGGGACCGCCAGCTTGCGCCGAGCATGGCGCGCTGGCAGTCGGCGCCCTGGATTCGGAGCACAGTGTGGGCGGCGGTCTGGCTGCCGGAGCTATCTCGCAAGGCGCCGCCGAGAACGGTGACTTCGGATCGGGAGGCGCCCGGAGCGGGGGGGAGAATTTGAATGTGGGGTTGCGTTCCGAGGGTGGCATCCCCAACCACCAACCACACATTCGGATCAATGATGCTCACGCTGCGCCCCGTGCCTCCCACGCGGATTGCCGTCATGTTGTGGCGGGCCAGCGGATCGGTGTCCCAGATTTGGATGAAGATGCAAGAGTGTACAGCGAGGCCGTCGTAGCTCCCGCTGGCATCAATGCAGGGGACGCCGACCGCGGGGCGGCCCTCGAACCAGCAATGAGACAGCAGGACATTGCTGGTGTCCACGAGGCTTACTGCGGTGCCGCCGAGTGCGTCAAAGATGCAGTCCGTGAACGAGACGCCCGTGGGCCCGGCGCAAAGCACCGAGGAATTCGGGGGAGTGGGCCTCCAGCCCATCGATCGAAAGTTGCAGTTGCGGAAGAACTGGGTCGTCGTCCTGGCACCGATGCGGACTCCACCCAAGTCACAGTTCTGAATGAGCAGATCCTCAAAGCAAGTCCAGACGGCGCACTGGATGACGCCATTCCGCACGGCGTCATCGACGTTGATGCCGTAGCCCTGGGCATCGTAGATCGCGACTCGTCGGATGGCTGCACCGAAGATGAGACCGTCATCGTTGGGAACGTCGTCCGTGCGCCAAATGCGAATGGCCGATCCGTGACCCTCGGCAAAGGGCGATGGGCCGGCCTCCAACGAGAGGTCCTCAAGTGACTGTTGATGGCCCGTGATGTGGACAAGATCAAGACTTGGATCAATCGGCGGATCGCCTCCCGTGAACTTGTAGATGAGCCGAGTGAGCGCTCTTCCTTCTCCGAATACTCGAACTGGACGATCGAAAGGGAGCGCGAGGGGCGGGTGAAAAGCCGGTGTCGTCGTTGGCGTATAGGCGCCTGCGGGGATGAACACCGTGCCGCCGACGATTGGCGGAAGTGCATCCACAGCCGCCTGAATCGTCGGGAAGTCCTTCGCGTTGATCCAGGAAACGTCAGAGGCCCGAAATCCGCCTTCGAGGCTCGCGTAGAGCCTGTTCGAGAGGCCAGTGCCCGTGACGAGCGCATCTGCTCGCTCATCTCGGAGAAAGAAGGCCGCCCGCCCGATCGAGTCGACGTATCGCTCGCCCGACGCGTAGGGCACCTGTGCGTAGGCGTCGGCGAAGATCTGAGCAGGTCGCGTGATCGCGAGGAGAATCGTGCCCAGGGTAATAGTCAGGCTGTCGAACTGATCGTAGTGGACCCAAACGTGCGTTGCGTCCACGGAATCGACAGTGAGTTGCGTGGCGGTCGTCCCGACCTGCAAGACATCTCCGGCCGCAGTCTGACGCACATCGTCAACCGGTATGGCTTGAATAGTAGGGGGGGG
>JADLGX010000300.1 GCA_020849095.1 Candidatus Eiseniibacteriota bacterium | reverse complement strand
CCGGAACTGCGGAGACCTGATGCCCCCGATTCGCCATCTGTGCGCGGCGCTGGCCGCCGCATGCATCGCCATTGCGAGTTTCACCCCGGCCCAGGCGGCGGTCACGCCCAACGGCCGGCTGCAGATCTACCACCTCGACGTGGGCCAGGGTGACGGCGCGGTGATCATCACGCCGCTCGGCCAGGTGGTCATGATCGACAACGGCGTATCGCCGTCGCACACCACCGCGATCGGCAGGTCGGTGGTGCAGCAGCTCCAGACGATCGGTGTCACGCACATCGACCATCACTTCGCGAGCCACTACCACGCGGACCACATCGGCAACATGACCGCCATCTCCGCGGCGGGGATCACGCTGGGCACGGGGTGGGATCGGGGCGGCTCGTACACCACGGCGACCTACACGAACTACAAGAACATCCTGGGCGTGAAGCGCAAGACGCTCGTGAAGGACCAGGTCATCACGCTCGACTCCCTCTCCGCCCATCCGGTGACGATCAAGGTCGTGGACCTGGCGGGCGCCGGCGTGTCGGGCACGTCGGGCGACGAGAACGCGCTGTGCCTGATGCTCAAGCTGACGTATGGCGAGTACGACGAGACTTTCGGCGGCGACCTGCCCGGGCTCCCGTCTCAGCCGCTCGTGGAGCCCGTGGTGGCCGGCTACGTCGGTACGGCCGAGGTGTACAAGGTGCACCATCACGGCTCCGCCACCTCGAGCAACGCGACCCTACTGGCCGCCCTGCAGGCCCAGCTCGGCGTGATCTCGTGCGGCAATGGCAACTCTTACGGCCACCCAACCGCGTCGGCGCTCGGCCGGCTGCATGACGCCAACATGAAGACGTACTGGACCGAGACGGGCGCCGGCGTGGCGCCGGTTCCCGGGCTCGACAACGTCGCGAGCGGTCAGGTGTACATCTCGGCCACGTGGGAAGGCGCGGGGGTGGACACCATCCGCAACATCAACAGCACGGGCAACAGCACGTTCGTCCACACCTTCCTCAACTCGGGCACCGCTCCCGGCGACGCCATCGCGCCGCTGGCCAACCTGACCTCGCCCGACGGCGGCGAGACCTGGAAGGTGGGCTCGTCGCACGCCATCACGTGGAACGCCAGCGACAATGTGGCGGTCACGTCGGTGGACCTGGCATGGTCGTCCGACGGCGGCGCCAGCTTCGCGCCCATCGCCAGCGGCCTGCCCAACTCGGGCACCTACAATTGGACCGTGCCGACGCCGGGCAGTGCCACGTCCCGCGTGCGCGTACTCGCGCGTGATGCGGCCGGCAACCTGGCCGCCGACTCGAGCGTGGCCAACGTGACGTTCGACTGGTGGACGGTGGCCGCCTCGGCCGGAACGGGCGGCAGTATCACGCCCGCCGGTGTCGTCAACGTGAGCGAAGGCGCCACCACCGGCTTCACGGTGGCCCCGGGCTCGGGCTGGGCGATCGCCGGAGTGGTCGTGGATGGGCTGCCGGTGGGCGTCGTGACCAACTGGTCGTTCAACACGGTGGCCGCAAACCACACGATCGTGGCGGCCTTTGCCGACATCCAGGCGCCCGTGGTCGCGGTGACCGCGCCCGCCGGCGGCGAAACGTGGACGGCGCTCAGCACGCACGACGTCACCTGGAACGCCACCGACAACCAGTCCATCGACTCGGTGACGGTGTCGTACTCGACGCACGGGACGGCGGGTCCGTGGACGATCGCGGCGCGCGGGCTGCCCAACTCGGGCACGTACGCGTGGACGCTGCCCAGCCTGGACTCGGACAGCGCGGCGGTGCGGGTGACGGCGTACGATCCCGCGCACCTGAGCGGGTTCGACGTGAGCAACAGCCTGTTCGCGATCAGCCTCGGCACCACGGGCGTGGACGGCGGACCGCTGGCCTTCGCGCTGGCGCCTCCTTCGCCCAACCCGAGCGCCGGCAACACGCGACTGTCGTTCGCGCTCCCTCGTGAGGGGCACGCGAAGCTGGAGATCCTCGACCTCTCGGGCCGCCGCCTGTGGATGATCGAGGGCGTGTTCGCGGCCGGCCGCTACTCCACCGAGTGGAATGGCCGGGGCAGCGACGGCAGTTCGGTGGGCGCGGGGCTCTACTTCGTCCGCCTGACCACGCCGTTCGGCACGCGCACCGACCGGTTGGCGCGGCTCCGGTAGTCGCGGGCAGCCACGAGACACTCCGGGCGGCCGTCCCTCAGGGGGCGGCCGCCCTTCCTTTTGTTTTCGCGCTGGACTTCCATACCAACCGGTCGGTATGGTGCCCCGTCATGAACGACTCCCCGGCAGATTCCCGCACCCGGCTGCTCGATGCCGCGCTCAAGGTGATCCGCACGCGCGGCTATTCGGCCACGCGCATCGACGACATCTGCGCCGAGGCGGCCTTGAGCAAGGGCAGCTTCTTTCACCACTTCGCCAGCAAGGAGGCGCTGGCGGTCGAGGCCGCGCGTCACTGGTCCGCGGTGACCGACGCGTTCTTCGCCGCCGCGCCTTACCACCAGAGCGCCGATCCGCTCGAGCGCGTGCTGGGCTACATCGACTTTCGCCGCTCCATCCTGTCGGGGCTGGTGCCGGAGTTCACCTGCCTCGTGGGCACCATGGTGCAGGAGACGTACGACAGCAGCCCCGCGATCCGCGACGCGTGCGAGGCCAGCATCAGCGGTCACGCCGCCACGGTCGCGCGAGACATCGAGCTGGCGCGTGCGAAGTACGCGCCGAACGCGCCATGGACCGCCGAGAGCCTGGCGCTCCACACGCAGGCCGTGCTGCAGGGCGCGTTCATCCTGGCCAAGGCGCGCGGCAATGCACGCGTGGCGGAAGAGTCCGTCGATCACCTGAAGCGCTACGTCGAGTTGCTGTTCCATCCCACCAACCCGAAGGAGCATTGAATGAGCACCACCACCGGCAACACCGTCCGGCTGCATCGTGTTCTGCGCGGCACTCCCGATCGCGTGTATCGCGCGTTCCTCGACCCCGACGCCCTGGTCAAGTGGCTCCCGCCGCACGGCTTCACCGGCAAGGTGCACTCGATGGACGCGCGCGTGGGCGGCACCTACAAGATGTCGTTCAAGAACTTCAACTCGGGCAACAGCCACTCGTTCGGCGGCACGTACCTCGAACTCGTTCCGGGGGAGCGCATCCGCTACAACGACCAGTTCGACGATCCCAACCTGCCGGGACAGATGAACGTCACGATCACCATGCGCACGGTGCTCTGCGGCACCGAACTCGAGATCGTCCAGGAAGGGATCCCGGCCGCGATCCCGCTCGAGTTCTGCTACGCGGGCTGGCAGGAGTCGCTGGCCATGCTGGCGCAGCTGGTGGATCCCGAGATTCCCGACGGCGCGTAGATCCTTCGCCTCGCGCCTCGCGCGCACACTCTCCCGATCCGGCAGCCCCTCCCTCACCCGAAGGAGCAGTGACATGAGCACCCCGAGCCCCGGCGGCATCTTCATCTGGTACGAACTGGTCACCACCGACAGCGCCGCCGCACTGAAGTTCTATCAGCACGTGATCGGCTGGACCGCAACTGCGATGGAAGGCGGCGGCATCCCCTACACGCTGGTCGGCATCCACGGCGTCCAGGTGGGCGGCGTCATGCAGCAGACGCCCGAAATGTGCGCATCCGGCGCGCCGCCCTGCTGGCTGGGCTACATCGGCGTGGCCGACGTGGACGCGCACACGGCGCGCGTGAAGGCCGCCGGCGGCAAGGTGATTCGCGCGCCCGAGGACATTCCGGGCGTGGGCCGCTTCTCGGTGGTCACGGACCCACACGGCGCCTGCTTCATGATGATGACGCCGATCAGCAAGGAGCCGCTGCCGGTGGTGGCGCCCGACGCGCCCGGCCACGTGGGCTGGCGCGAACTGCTCGCCGCAAACGGCGAAGAGGCGTTCGCGTTCTACTCGTCCATGTTCGGCTGGACCAAGACCATGGCGATGGACATGGGGCCGATGGGGGTCTACCAGACGTTCGCGACGGGCGGCGACGCGTCCGTGGGCGGCATGATGACCAAGATGCCGGAAGTGCCGCAGGCGTTCTGGGGCTTCTACTTCACGGTGGACGCGCTGGGCGCCGCGATCGAGCGCGCGAAGGGCATGGGCGCCCAGCTGCTGAACGGGCCGCAGGAAGTGCCGGGCGGCAGCTTCATCGCCAACCTGATGGATCCGCAGGGAGCGATGTTCTCGCTGGTGTCGCAGAAGAGCTGACGCGG
>JADLGX010000299.1 GCA_020849095.1 Candidatus Eiseniibacteriota bacterium | reverse complement strand
TGCGAGAACTACATCGTGTTCGAAGCCGCCGCCGCGCAGGTGAACGTCGAAGGGCAGGACTGGCTCGACGACCATCTCGTGCGCAACAGCCTCGGCTGGATGAAGAACGTTTCCTCCCACCGGTCGCTGGGCGGATCCCTCGACCTGTGGTGGATGCGAGGGACCGTCGCCGCAGCCCCGACGGTGCGCGCGCGCCAGTGGTTCGGCGAGCGCCAGAGCGTGGAAGCGTCGGCCGGCTGGGTGCTGAACAACATGGACGGCGCCGCCGGACCGATCGGCTGCCTGCGCTACAGCCCCACGCCGCTCGTCTTCGTGGAAGCCGGCGCGTGCGGCGTGCGGACCGAGTGGTGGTTCTGGGATACGAACGCCGGCGTGCTGCGCAGCGGCTACGAGCGCGAGACGCATGCCTTCGCGGGCCTCGGATTGACGGGCGGAGGCGGCCTCGTCGTGTTCGCGGGCGAGGCGCTCACGGTCGCCCTCCTCATTGCGGTGCTCGCGGGCGCGAGCAACTGACGGGACGGCGCATGGCGCCGTTTCATCGTTTCACCACTTTGTTCGGCAGCGCCGATCCCGCGTGGCTTGCCCCTCCCGCGCCCGCGTGGTCTATTCCCCGCTCAGCAACGTCCATCCCAGCGTCCCCGGCCGCGAGAGCCGCGCCGCGCGTTCGTCCCGCGAGCGTGCCGGCCCCCGGGCACGAGCACTTTTCCGCCGGAGGACCATCCCGGCGCCCTCCCGAGCATTGGAGATACCGAATGTCCGAAGAACGCCGCGAAAGCGAGCGCTTCATCCTGAACATGCTGTCCGGTTTCAAGCGCCAGCTCCCCGACAGCGATGCCGGCGAAACCCAGGAATGGCTCGATTCGCTCGAGGACATCGTCCGGCTCCAGGGCAAGGAGCGCGCGGACTTCCTCCTGCGCCGCCTCCTCAAGCGCGCCCGCCAGCTGCAGGTGGGGCTGCCCGGCCTGGTGCAGTCGCGCTACATCAACACCATCTCGTCCGAGCAGGAGCCCGCGTTCCCGGGCGACGAGAGACTCGAAAAGCGCATCCGCCGCATCATCCGCTGGAACGCCGCGGCCATGGTCGTGGGCGGCAACAAGCGCTTCGAGGGACTCGGCGGCCACCTGAGCACGTACGCCTCGGCCGCCAGCCTGTACGAGGTGGGCTTCAACCACTTCTTCCGCGGCAAGGACGACGGCAGCTCGGGCGACCAGGTGTTCTTCCAGGGCCACGCGGCGCCGGGCATCTATTCGCGCGCGTTCCTCGAGGGGCGCATCAGCGAAGACAAGATGAACCACTTCCGCCGCGAAGCAGGCGGCGTGGGCCTGCCCAGCTACCCGCACCCGCGTCTGCTGCCCGACTTCTGGGAGTTCCCCACCGTCAGCATGGGCCTGGGACCGCTCAACGCCATCTACCAGGCTCGCTACAACCGCTACCTGAACTCGCGGGGGCTGGCCGACACCACGAACTCGCACGTGTGGGCGTACCTCGGCGACGGTGAAACGGACGAGCCCGAGGCGACCGGCGCGCTCACGCTGGCGTCGCGCGAGGGACTCGACAACCTGACGTTCGTCATCAACTGCAACCTGCAGCGGCTCGACGGACCGGTGCGCGGCAACGGCAAGATCATCCAGGAGCTCGAGGCCGTGTTCACCGGCGCGGGCTGGAACGTGATCAAGGTGATCCTCGCCCGCGAATGGGACGAGCTGCTCGCCAAGGACGTCGAGGGCGTGCTGCTCGACCGCCTGAACGAGACCGTGGACGGCGACTGGCAGAAGTACGTGACCGAGTCGGGCGCGTACGTGCGTGAGCACTTCTTCGGCGCCGACCCGCGACTGGCCCAGATGGTCGAGCACCTGTCGGACGACGATCTCAAGCACCTGCGCCGCGGCGGCCACGACTACAAGAAGGTGTACGCCGCCTACGCGGCCGCGCTCGCCACCAAGGGCCGTCCCACGGTGATCCTGGCCAAGACGGTCAAGGGCTGGACGCTGGGCTCGGGCGCCGAGGCGCGCAACATGACGCACCAGAAGAAGAAGCTCGACCTGGAAGAGCTGCGCCGCTTCCGCGACCTGCTCGAGCTGCCCATCTCCGACAAGAAGCTGGGCGACGCGCCGCTGTACCACCCGGGCGCGGACAGCGAGGAAGTGCGCTACATGCTCGAGCGTCGCAAGGCGCTCGGCGGCTGCATGCCCAAGCGTGTGGTTCGCTCCAAGGCGCTGCCGCCCGCGGATCCCAAGGCGTTCGGCGAGTTCGACAACGGCACGCCCGAGGGGCAGGCCGTCTCGACCACGATGGTGTTCGGAAAGCTGCTGCGCAACCTGCTGCGCGACCCGAACTACGGCAAGCGCGTCGTGCCGATCATTCCCGACGAGGCGCGCACGTTCGGCATGGAAGTGCTGTTCCGCGAGATCGGCATCTACCAGCCGTTCGGCCAGAAGTACGACCCGGTGGATTCCAAGCTGGTGCTCTCGTACACCGAGAAGAAGGACGGCCAGCTGCTCGAAGAGGGCATCACCGAGGCCGGCTCGATGGCGTCGTTCATGGCGGCCGGCACCAGCTACTCGACGCACGGCTCCACGACGATCCCGTTCTACATCTTCTACTCGATGTTCGGCTTCCAGCGCACCATGGACAGCATCTGGGCGTTCGGCGACGCGCGCGGCCGCGGCTTCATGCTGGGCGCCACGGCCGGCCGCACCACGCTGAACGGCGAGGGCCTGCAGCACGAGGATGGGCACAGCCACCTGCTGGCGTCGGCCGTTCCCAACTGCGTCGCGTACGACCCCACGTGGGCGTACGAGCTGGCCGTGATCATCCAGGACGGCCTGCGCCGCATGTACGCGCAGGGCGAGGACATCTTCTACTACCTGTCGCTCTACAATCAGGACTACCAGCAGCCCAAGAAGCCCGGCGACGTGGACGCGGGCATTCTCGCGGGCCTCTACCCGTTCCGGAAGTCCGCGGGCAAGGGCAAGCACAAGGCGCAGCTGTTCGGCTCGGGCCCCATGCTGCTGCACGCGATGCGCGCGCAGGAGATGCTGGCCGACAAGTGGGACGTGGCCGCCGACGTGTGGAGCGCGACCAGCTACTCGCAGTTGCGCAACCAGGCGCTCACGGTCGAGCGCTGGAACCGCCTGCACCCCACCGAGACGCCGCGTGTGCCGTACGTGACGGCCGTGCTCAAGGGCGCCGAGGGCCCGGTGGTGGCGTCGAGCGACTGGATGAAGTCGGTCAACGACATGCCGGCGCGCTGGATTCCCAACAAGTTCGTGGCGCTGGGCACGGACGGCTACGGAAGGTCGGACACGCGCGACGCGCTGCGCCGTCACTTCGAGGTGGACGCCGAGCACATCGTGGTCGCGACGCTTCACGCGTTGAGCCAGGAGGGCAAGGTGAAGCCCGAGGTGGTCGCCAAGGCCATCGCCGAGTACGGCATCCATCCCGAAGCCGTGGAGCCGCGCGACGCTTAGTCGCCGGGAGACATGAGCATGTGGCGCTGGGCGCTCGTCGCACTTCCAATCGCGACGAGCGCCTTTGCGTCGCTGCTCTATCGCCACCTGGTGCGCCGGCGCTTTCCGCCGGTGGGCCAGTTCGTGGACGCCGCCGGAGTGAAGCTGCACGTCGAGGTCACGGGCAGCGGCCCGCCCGTGATGCTGATCCACGGCGCCGCCGGCGTGCTGCAGGACTTTCCCAACAAACTGCGCGAGGAACTGGCGCGCACCCACACCGTGATTGCGGTCGACCGCCCCGGCCATGGCTACAGCACGCACGGCCCGCGCTTCCTGGACGCGGACGCCAACCTGGTGGCGCTGAGGGCCGCGCTCAAGGCACTCGGCCACGACCGAGCGACATTGGTCGGCCACAGCTACGGCGCCGTGCTCGCGCTGCGCTGGGCGCTGCAGGCACCCGCAGAGGTTTCCGCCGTGGTGGCCATAGCTCCCGCGAGCGCTCCCTATGCGGCTGCCGCGCACGTGGGTCTCTTACCGGTCGTCACGCCAGTGATTGGGCACGTGCTGGCGTGGACGCTGCTGTTGCCCATCGGAATGCTCGTCGCGCGGTTCACGCGCAGTCAGGCCGCGCACCCGCAGCCCGTCTATTCAGGCCCGCCGACCGCATCGCGCATGTTCCCGCTGGTCGCCACCCAGTTCCGCGCCTTCGCCGAGAACGCCCAGCGAGTCCACCGCGACGTGAACGAGCAGCTGCCGCTCTACGATCAGGGCCACGCGCCGCTGGTGATCGTGGCGGGCGAAGGCGACAAGGTGACGCCGCCAGATATCCACGCGATACCGCTGCCGAAACGATGGGGCGGCCCATCCGAACTACACCTGATCCCGAGCGCTGGCCACATGCTATTGCGCAGTCACGCCAGCGAGGTGGTTGCTGCCGTGAAGCGTGCGGACGAGATGATCGAGCACTGAGGTCGAGCCGTGGCCGGGTTGGCCAGGGGGCCATCAGCGGCGAGTCCGAGGCTTGGCGCAGCCAGGAAGGTGGAGACAAGACTCGGCCTCAGTGAGCCGGAGCAGGATGCGGAGGCGAGCGGCCGCAGATGGCCCCCTGGCCAACCCGGCCGCGGCGACGCCTTAAGAACGAGCGAGCAACAACTCCAGCCGCGATTTCATCGCAGACCACTCGTCGTCGATGACGCTGAAGAACACCGAATGCCGGATGGCGCCATCCTCGTTGATCATGTGCTTGCGAAGCACGCCCTCTTCGACGAGCCCGAGGCGGCGCATGGCGGCTTTCGACTTCTCGTTGACGAGCGACGTCTTGAGTTCGACGCGCTGCAAGCCCAGAACCTCGAACGCATGACGGAACATGAGGTACTTCGCCTCGGTGTTGCACGCCGTGCGCTGGAACTCGCTGCCGAGCCAGGTCCAGCCGATCTCGACACGCTTGTGGGCGGCCGCGTAGTTGCCGAACCGCGTGCTCCCCGCGACGCGGCCGCTCGCGCGATGGATCGTCACGAAGGGCAACATCGTGCCGGCGCGCTGATCGGCGAGCGCGGCGTCGAAGTAGCGGCGAAGGCTCGGCTCGTCCCACACCTTGCTGGTCGTAACGGCCCACAGTGACGGCTCGAGCGCGACCGCACGAAGACCATCCCAGTGCTTATCGTAGTCGAGTGGCTCGAGGCGGACATGCCCGCCCTCGAGCGTCACCGGACCGATCGGTGTGGCTTCGCTCACTCGCGGACCATGTAGTACGTGGCCTGCGGATGGTGCACCACGATGGCGCTCGTGCTGGCTTCGGGCACGATCTGGAAGGCTTCGGTCAGCGTGGCGCCAATCGCCTCCTCGGCGCGCAGCAGCGCGAACAGCTTGGCCTGGTCCGCCAGCTCCGGGCACGCGCTGTAGCCGAACGAGTAGCGCTTGCTGCGCTCCTCGGGCAATCCCAGCTCCTTGCGGATGTGCTGGTGATGCCACTCGGCCAGACCCTCGGCCGCGCCCACCGCGAGGCCGTGAATGAACAACGAGTCGGCGTACTCGCCGCGCGCATCCAGCGCCGCGCACAGCGAATCGGCGTTGCTGCCCACGGTCACCACCTGCATGGCGATCACGTCGAACTTGCTCGACTCGGCCGGCAGGAAGTAGTCGCTCAGGCACAGCCCCTCGCGGTCGGCCTGGCGTGGGAACGTGAACCGCGCCACCTCTTCGATCTTGCCGCGCGGGGTGAGCGAACCGGCCACGAACGCGGTCGGGTCGTAGATCACCAGGTCCTGGCCCTCGGACTGGCAGGGGAAGAACCCGTACGCCGCGGTCGGGCGCAGCCAGCCCTTGGACTCGGCTTCGGCCTGCAGCTTGAGCCGGCGCGGCTCGAAGTCCTCGGCGATCAGCTTGTCGAACTCGGCGCCCGTGCCGCGCGCACCCCAGTGCAGGCGGTACAGCGTCTTCAGGTCCATGCCCGCGTACATGCCGGCAAACGGAATGTCGCGCGTGGGCGTGACCCGCGCGCCCCAGAACGGCGGCGCCGGCACTTCGTGATCCCGCGACACCGTGACCTTGAAGTCCTGCTGCTGCGCGCTCGACTCGGCGACGCGGGCCTCCAGTTCGGCGGCCTTGGTCTTGAACTCGAACGCCTCGCGCCGGTTCTTTTCCACCAGCGGGCCGCGCGTTTCGGGTTCGACCAGCGCGTTCATCACGTCGAGGCCCTCGAACGCGTCCTTGCAGTAGTAGACGCCCGGCGCATAGAAGATCTCGCCGTCGATCAGCGCCGCGCGGCGGCCAAAGTTGCGGTTGATCGCCGCTCCGCCGATGAGCACGGGATACTCGAGCGCCAGCCGGTGTAGTTCGTTGACGATGATGGGCATCTGCTTGCTGGTGGACACCAGCAGCGCCGAAAGCCCGATGGCGGTGGCATTCACCTCGCGCGCCTTGTCGAGAATCTTCTGCACGGGCACCTGCTTGCCCAGGTCGAACACCGTGTAGCCGTTGTTGCTCAGGATGGTCTTGACCAGGTTCTTGCCAATGTCGTGCACGTCGCCGAACACCGTGGCCAGCACCACGCGGCCCTTGCTGGAGTCGGCCTTCTTCTCGAGATAGTTCTCGAGCTGCGCCACGGACTTCTTCATCACCTCGGCGCTCTGCAGCACGAACGGCAGGATGAGCTCGCCCGAGCCGAACTTGTCGCCCACTTCCTTCATGGCCGGCAGCAGCACGTTGTTGAGCACGTCCACGGCGGGCTGGCGCTTGACCGCCTCGTCCACCAGCGCCTCGATGCCCGCGGGCTTGCGGTGAAGAATCTGGTAGTGGAGCTTTTCCTCGACGCTCATGGCCGCTTCGGCCGACTCGTCCTCGCGCGTGCGCGCGTCGGGCGCGCGGCCCTCGAAGTGGTTGATGTAGTTGGCGAGCGCCTGAGGCTGACGGAAGAACACCAGATCGTCGGCCAGCCGGCGGTCCTCGGCCGACAGTTCCGCGTACGGAATGATGTCGGCGGGGTTCACGATGGCGGCGTCCAGCCCGGCCTGCACGCAGTGGTACAGCATCACGCTGTTGAGCACCGCGCGCGCTTCCTTGCCCAGCCCGAACGACACGTTGCTCACGCCCAGCGACGTGAGCACGCCGGGCAGCTCGCGCTTGATGAGCCTGATGCCCTCGATGGTCTCGATCGCGCTGGTGTCGAACTCGGCCTCGCCGGTGGCCAGCGTGAACGTGAGGTCGTCGAAGATCAGCCGCTCGGCGGGCAGCCCGTACTCCTGCGTGCAGATGTCGTGAATGCGCCGCGCCACCTCGAGCTTGCGCTGGGCGGTCTTGGCCATGCCGGTCTCGTCAATGGTCAGCGCGATCACCGAGGCGCCGTACTTCATGACCAGCGGCATCACGGTCTGGATGCGCTCGAGGCCGTTCTCCAGGTTGATCGAGTTGATGATCGCCGAGCCCGGGCACGCCTGCAGCGCGGCCTCGATCACGTTCGCCTCGGTGGAGTCGATGCACAGCGGCGCCTCGACCGACAGCGAGAGCTTCTTGACCAGCTTGCGCATCATGGCGGCTTCGTCGGTGCGCTCGGTGAGCGCCAGGCACACGTCCAGCACGTGCGCGCCGCCGTCCACCTGTTCGCGCGCGATCGGGATCATCTCCTCGTACTGGGTCTCGAGCGCCAGGCGCTTCATCTTGCGCGAGCCCTGGGTGTTGAGCCGCTCGCCAATGAGCAGCGGCGCGGGCTGCTGGACCAGCGCCGCCGCGGTCATGCCGCTGGACACGAACCACTGGCTGCGCCCGGGGCGCTTCTTGGGGGCCACGCGCCCGATGGCGGCGACCACGGCCTTGATGTGGTCCGGCGTGGTGCCGCAGCAGCCGCCGACCATGTTGACGCCGAAGTCGAGCACGAACTCGCGCAGCGTGTCGGCGAAGGGCCCCGGCTTCATGGGGTACAGCGTGCGCCCGCCGTCGTTGATCGGCAGGCCGGCGTTGGGAATCACGTGGATGAACGTGCTGGCGTTCTCGCACAGGTAGCGCACGGCGTCGCGCATGAGGTCGGGACCGGTCGAGCAGTTGAGCCCGATGATGTCCACGTGCATGGCCTCGAGCGTGGCGAGAGCGCCGCGATAGTCGGTGCCGAGCAGCATGCGCCCGGTGGGATCCAGCGTGATCGAGCACTGGATCGGGATCTTCCTGCCGGTACGCGCCATGGCATCGCGCGACGCGATGATCTGCGCCTTCATCTCGAGGATGTCCTGGCAGGTCTCCAGGATGAGCACGTCGGCGCCGCCCTCGATGAGCCCCTGCGCCTGGTCCACGAACGTCTCGACCAGGTCCTGCAGCGTCAGCTGGCCGAGGTCGGCGTCCTCGGACGACGGCAGGTAGCCCGACGGTCCCATGGAGCCGGCCACGAAGCGCGGGCGACCGTCGGCGGCCGTGTAGCGGTCGGCCACGCGGCGCGCGTTGGCGGCGGCGGCGCGGTTCAGCTCCAGCGTGCGATCGGCGAGGCCGTGTTCCTCGAGCCGGATGCGAGACGCCTGGAACGAGTTGGTCTCGACGATGTCGGCGCCGGCGTCGAAGTA
>JADLGX010000298.1 GCA_020849095.1 Candidatus Eiseniibacteriota bacterium | reverse complement strand
CGGGCGTGGCCTCGGCCAGAAAGTCGTCCACGCCGGCCTCGGCCGCGATCGCCGCGGCGGTCAGCGGGTTGTCGCCCGTGATCATCACGGTCTGGATGCCCATGGCGCGAAGCTGCTGGAAGCGCTCCTTGATGCCGCCCTTCACGATGTCCTTGAGCTGGATCACCCCCAGCACGCGGCCGTTCTCCGCCACGACCAGCGGCGTCGCGCCCTTGCGCGCCACCTCGTCCACCGCGACGCGCACCTCCGCCGGGAACTGGCTGCCCTGCTGCCCCACGAAGTGGACGATGGCGTCCACCGCGCCCTTGCGGATGTGCCGCCCGTCCAGGTCCACGCCGCTCATGCGCGTCTGCGCGGTGAACGGGACGAAGTGCGCGCCCAGCGCGTGCACGTCGCGCTCGCGGATGCCGTGCCGCTCCTTGGCGAGCACGACGATGCTGCGCCCCTCGGGCGTCTCGTCGGCGAGCGAGGCCAGTTGCGCCGCGTCGGCCAGCGCCTGCTCGGTGACCCCGGGCGCCGGCAGGAAGGCCACCGCCTGGCGGTTGCCCAGCGTGATCGTGCCCGTCTTGTCGAGCAGCAGCACGTCCACGTCGCCCGCCGCCTCGACGGCGCGCCCCGACATGGCGATGACGTTGGCCTGCGTCATGCGGTCCATGCCGGCGATGCCGATGGCGGACAGCAGCCCGCCGATCGTGGTGGGGATCAGGCACACGAGCAGCGCCGCCAGCGCGGTGACCGTGATCGGAACCCCAGCGCCGGAGGCGCGAACCGAGTAGAGCGAAAACGGCAGCAGCGTCGTCACCGCCAGCAGGAACACGATCGTGAGCGCCGCGAGCAGAATGTTGAGCGCGATCTCGTTGGGCGTCTTCTGGCGTTTGGCGCCCTCGACCATCGAAATCATGCGGTCGAGGAACGTCTCGCCCGGATCCGCCGTCGCGCGGATCACCAGCCAGTCCGACAGGATGCGCGTGCCGCCGGTGACCGCGCTGCGGTCGCCGCCGCTCTCGCGGATGACGGGGGCGCTCTCGCCGGTGATGGCGCTCTCGTCCACCGAGGCCACGCCCTCGGTCACCTCGCCGTCACAGGGAATCAGGTCGCCGGTCCGCACCAGCACGAACTGCCCCTTGCGCAGCACCGAAGAGGGCACGACGGTGATGGACAGGTGATCCGCCGGGTCCAGCAGCACGCGCGCCATGACATCACTGCGCGCCCGCCGCATGGCGTCGGCCTGCGCCTTTCCACGGCCCTCCGCCATCGCCTCGGCGAAGTTGGCGAACAGCACGGTGAACCAGAGCCACGCCGACACGCCCAGGATGAACCCGGCCGACGCCTCACCGGCGCCGCGCAGGGCCTGGATGCCGAGCACCGTCGTGAGCGCCGAACACACGAGCACGGTGAACATGACGGGATTGCGTACCTGGTGGCGCGGGTCGAGCTTGCGCACCGATTCGACCAGCGCCCGTCGGACGATGGAGGGGTCGAACAGAGGGCGACTACGCGTATTCGAGGACATGTCTCTCTCCGTTCCGGGTCAGTGCGAGACGGCGGCCGCGGCCGTCATCTGCAGGTGTTCGACGACCGGGCCCAGCGCCAGCGCGGGAACGAATGTGAGCGCGCCCACGATCACGACGATGCCGATCAGCATGAACACGAACAGCGGTGTGTGGGTGGGCAGCGTGCCGGCTCCTTCGGGCGCCCTCTTCTTGCGCGCGAGCGAGCCGGCCAGCGCGAGCACGGGGATCGCCAGGCCGTAGCGGCCGGCGAGCATCGCGACGGCCAGCAGGACGTCGTAGAAGGGGTTCGCCGAGCCAAGTCCCGCAAACGCGCTGCCGTTGTTGTTGGCGGCCGACGAAAACGCGTACAGCACCTCGCTGAAGCCGTGCGCGCCCGGATTGAAGATCGTGGCGAGTCCCGCGGGCAGCGCCACCGCCAGCGCGGTGCCCACGAGCACGAGCGCCGGCGGCAGGAGCACCACCAGCGACGCCATCTTCATCTCGTGGGCCTCGATCTTCTTGCCCAGGTACTCGGGCGTGCGCCCCACCATGAGCCCGGCGATGAACACGGTGATGAGCGCAAAGACGAGCATGCCGTACAGCCCCGAGCCCACGCCTCCGAACACCACCTCGCCCAGCTGAATGAGCCACATGGGGATCATCCCGCCCAGCGGCAGGAAGGAGTCGTGCATCGAGTTGACCGAGCCGTTCGACGCGGCCGTGGTGGCCACCGCCCACAGCGCCGACAGCGCGGGGCCGAAACGCGTCTCCCTGCCCTCCATGTTGCCGCCCGACTGGGTGAGGCTCGGCTCGGAGTCCACGCCAAGAGCGGCGAACGCCGGGTTCGCGGAACGCTCGACCAGTACGGCCGGCACCAGCAGCGCCACGAACAAGAGCGTCATGGCGGCGAGGATCGCCCAGCCCTGACGTTCGTCCCCCACCATGCGCCCGAACGTGTGGCACAGCGCCGCCGCGATGAGCAGGATCGAGAGCGACTCGAGGAAGTTGGTGAGCGGCGTGGGGTTCTCGAGCGGGTGCGCCGAGTTGGTGTTGAAGAAGCCGCCGCCGTTGGTGCCCAGCTGCTTGATGGCGACCTGCGAGGCCACCGGTCCGAGCGCGATGGACTGCGTCGTCACGGCGGCGCCGTCCGCGCCGGCCGCGGCCTCGACGCGCTCCGCGGAGACGGGCGGCCCGAAGGTCTGCACGACGCCCTGCGAGACCAGCGCGACCGCCAGCACCAGCGACAGTGGCAGCAGCACGTAGAGCGTGCTGCGGGTGAGGTCCACCCAGAAATTGCCGATCAGCTCGGTGCTCTTGCGCGCCAGGCCGCGCACGAGCGCCGCGAGCACGGCGATGCCGCTGGCCGCCGACACGAAGTTCTGCACCGCCAGCGCGATCATCTGCGTGAAGTACGACATCGTGGACTCGCCGCCGTAGCTCTGCCAGTTCGTGTTGCTGGCGAAGCTCACGGCCGTGTTGAACGCCAGGTCGGGCGCCACCGCGCCCAGCTGCTGCGGGTTGAGCGGCAGCAGGTGCTGGAACCGCTGGATCGCGTACACCACCAGCAGGCCCAGCAGGTTGAACACGAGCATGCCCGCGGCGTAGCGCTTCCACCCCGACTCCTGCGTCTCGTTCACCCCGGCCAGGCGGTAGAACAGCCGTTCGAGCGGCTGCACGACGGGGGTGAGAAACGTGCGGCGGCCTTCGAGCACGTCGGCGATGAACAGGCCGAGCGGGCGGGCGAGCGCGAGCAACACGACCAGGTACAGGACGATCTCGACGACACCGGCCGTGTACATCAGAAGCGCTCCGGGCGCATCAGCGCGTAGACCAGGTACAAGAAGAGCGCGATGGCCAGCAGCAGGCCCACGACGTGAAGCGTCTCCATGATGCCCTCCATCGGCGCCACCACGGCGCCGCACGGAGGATTGGAGCACGCGATTCGCTCACCGGCCCGTCAGGAGCGGATGGCGGGGCATCAAGAGCGCATCAAGATGCGCCGCGAGCCCGCGGGAGCGCCGGGCGGAAACGAGCGAGGGCGGCTCCGGTTGCCCGGAACCGCCCCTCTCGTCACCGCGACTGGCCGTCAGGCCGCGCGGTCTTCGTCCTCGTCCAGCGGATGGACCTCGCCCTCGTCTTCGAGCGACGTGGACGGTTCTTCATCGTCCATGATCATGTCGAATGCCAGCTCGGGATCGATGCCGTCGAACTCGCGCATGGCCGCGGCATCGGCGGCCGTCATGTCACCGGGCGCGTTCCAGCGGTCGGCCATGTAGGCGCTGAGCGCCTCGAGGTCGCGCCGCGCGGCGGTGTGGCCGGGATGAATCCACAGCGTGTGGCGCAGCAGCCGGATCGCGTCTTCCACCGCGCCGAACTCGAAGCACGCCGAGGCGGCCACGAAGTACAGGCCCGGATGGTGCGGCGAGAACGACAGCCCGCGCAGCGCGCGAGCGAGCGCCTCACGCGCGTCGTTGTCTTCCATGGCGGCGTAGGCGGCCCGGGCCAGGAAGCGCGCGGCTTCCGGATCCGGCGGCGTCTCGAGGCCGGGAATGTAGCGGCGCAGTTCCTCGCAGGCCCGGCGCAGCGAAACCGACACGAACGGGTCGAGCCGCGAACTCGGCGAGGCGGCGACGCGCTCGGCGAGACGTTCGAAGGCGTCGAGGATGTCCTGCAGGCTGGGATGAGCGGATTCGGACACCGGATGGCTCCCTGAACACCGAAATGGTCCCCGAGCGCCCGGGTTCGGGCTCCTCGGAGGTACCGTCCGTCACTGGCACGGCCCCATTATCGGCCGACCACTTGGGGGGCTGAACGGACGATTCCGCACCGGGAGCCGAAACTCCTGCGACGGCGGTGACTCGGCCGTCGCAGGGGCGCTGTCAGCCGCGATAACCCGCGTGACTGGCCCGCAGGAATTGCGCGAGCACGTTGCGCGCGGCGTCCAGCCGGTACTCGGCGTCGGAGCGGATGTCGTCGATGGGCACGAGGTCCTCGCCCAGCGCAACACCGGCCCACGCCGCGGCCTGGACCGACGGCTTGTGGCCGAGCAGCGCGGCCTCGGCGCGCGGTGCGCGCGTGGTGATGGGAGCCATGCTCCCCCACGCGAGCCGCACGTGCTCCATCACGCCGCCGCGCCCGGGCACCAGCACGCCGGCGAACACCACCTTGGAGATGCTCTGAGCCGCGCGCGTGCCCACCTTGCGGAAGAACTGCGCCGCCTTGGGGGCCACGGCGGGAATCTCGACCGCCACGATCAGCTCGTCGCTCTCCATGGCCAGCTGGCGATAGCCGGTCTGCAGGTCGGCGAACCTCACGGTGCGTTCGCCGCGCGTCGAGGCCACGTGCACGATCGCGTCGTACGCGAGCAGCACGGGCAGCGAGTCGCCGGCCGGCGAGGCGTTGGCGATATTGCCGCCGATCGTGCCGCGGTTCTGGATCTGCGCCGCGCCCACGCAGCGCGCGGCCTGCACCAGCAGCGGCCAGCCGCCCATCTTCGGGTGGCGGGCGATGCGGTCGAACGTCTCGAGCGCGCCGATGCGAATGCCGGTGCGCGTGGCCTTGATGCCGCGCAGTTCGGCGAGCGGAGACAGGTCGAGAAAGCGCGTGCCGCGATGGGTGCCGGCGTTGAGGTACACGAACAGGTCGGTGCCGCCCGCGAGCGGAGTCAGGCGCTCGTCGGCGAGCGAGCCGGACATGCGCTGCAGGGCGTCCTTCAGGTGGCGGGGACGTTCGACGGCCAGCTGCGAGAGGGCGGTTTTCATCGGGTCGCCCGCTTCTTCTTCGCCGCCGCTTTCTTCTTGGCGGCCGGCTTCTTCTTCGTGGCCGCCTTCTTCTTCGTGGCCACCTTCTTCTTCGCCGCCGGCTTCTTCTTGGCGGGCGCGGGCTTGGCCGCCGCGCGCACGGCGTCCACGATCTTCTGGTAGCCGGTGCAGCGGCACAGCGTGCCGCTCAGCGCGTCGCGCACCTCGGCGTTCGAGGGCACGCGGCCCTTGGTGCGATCCAGCAGCGCGGCCGACGTGACCAGCATGCCGGGCGTGCACATGCCGCACTGCGCGCCGCCCAGCTCGATGAACGCGGTCTGCAGCGCGCTCAGCTTGGCGCCGCGCGCGAGCCCCTCGACCGTCACGATCTTGGCGCCCTCCGCGTGCAGCGCGGGCACGAGGCAGGAGTTCACAGGGTCGCCGGCCAGCAGCACCGTGCAGGCGCCGCACTCCCCTTCGCCGCAGCCTTCCTTGGTGCCCGTCAGGCCGCACTCGTCGCGCAGCACGTCGAGCAGGCGCTTCATGGGGGGCACGTTCACCCTCTGCGGGCGGCCGTTCAGCGTGAACGAGATCTTCACTCGCGCGCTCATTCTTCGAACTCCTGCTCTTCCATCTCGAGATTGGCGAAAGGCAACGTGCCGTAGCGCTCGTCGAACGCCTTGAACATGCGGTTCACGAGCGGATCGGAGTCGCGCTTGTCGCAGGGGTACCAGGCGAACCGCAGCGCGGCCGCGCCCGACAGCTGCCAGATGTAGCGCCCGCTCCAGTGGGCGACCGCCTTGCCCGTGCCGAAACGGATGAAGCGCTTGATGCGCTGCTGGAGCCGGTTGCGCACGCCGGGCCCGGGTGCGTGCCCGATGTACAGCACGCACGCGTCCTCGACCCACTTGGCGGCCAGTTCCTCGGGCGACACGGTCGGGCTCTGGCGGCGCCAGATGCCGGCCGAGCTTTTCGGCATGAACTTGGGCGGCGTGGTCCACTCGCGCAGCACCACCCACGCGCCGCTGTCCGAGGGAATGCTCATGCAGTCTTCTTCGCGCAGCTGCACCGTGGTGCGAAAGCCCACGAAACCGTACTCGCGAAGATCGTCGGCGCTGTCGAGCTTGATCTGGACCTTGGGAAGGCTCACGCATCTCTCCGATCGAGAGCGCGCATGAGCCGCTCCGGTGTGGCGGGAATCTCGTCCAGGCGGCAGCCGGTCGCGTGCGCGATCGCGGCGATCACCGCGGGCGCGGGCACGTCCATGGGCAGCTCGCCCACGCCCTTGGCTCCCCACGGCCCGTGGGCGTAGGGAATCTCGACGATCTCCACGTCGATGGGCGGCGCGTCGGCCGAGGTGGGAATGATGTAGTTGG
>JADLGX010000297.1 GCA_020849095.1 Candidatus Eiseniibacteriota bacterium | reverse complement strand
TGCGGTTGCCCGACCACGTCACCCGCCCCATCTCGTAGCGGCGGCCCTCCTCGAGCGAGACCTGGAGCGTCGCGCGCCGGCCGTCCTCGCCGGGCACGACCACGAAGCCGCTCACCGCCATGTCGCGGTAGCCGTGGTTGTGGTACCAGGCCTCGAGCTTCTCCCGGTCCTCGGGGAAGGCCTCGTCCTTCAGCTCGCCGCCTCCGAAGAACCCCTTGGTCTTGGTCTTCATCACCTTGCGCAGGCGCTTCTCGCCGAACGCGGTCCGGCCCTGGAACGAGATGTCGCGAATGCGCATCTTCTCGCCCTCGGTGACCTGGAAGGTGACGTCCACCTCGTTGCGCCCGGCAAGCGTGTCCGCGCGCGGCACGATCGTGGTGCGCGGGAAACCCTCGGAGCGGTAGTACTCGAGCAGCGAGTCCACCTGGGACTGCACCTGCACCATGGAAAAGGTCTCCCCCGTCCGCAGGAACAGCTTCTTCTCGAGGTCCACGTCCTCGCGCTTCTGGTTGCCCGAGAAGCGGATTCCGGCCAGCCGGGGGCGCTCGGTGACGACGATGGTCAGGTCGATCAGCCCGTCGTGCTCCTTGCGGAGCAGCTGCACGTTGCTGAACAACCCGAGAGCGGTGAGCTTGCGCGTGCCACGGCGCACCAGCTCGGAGGAGAACCGGGTGCCGGGCGGCACGTCGAACGTGCGCACGATCCGGGCGCTGTCCACGTGGACGTTCCCGGTGACGAAGATGCGGCCCACCACGGGGGTGCCGGGCCGGGCGTCGGGACTTTCCTGCGCGAGGGCGACTCCGCAGGCGATGGCGACGGCCACGACGGCGGCCGCGGCCGCCCGGGCGAATCGCTGGGACAACCGGGTGAAACTCGATCGCACTCGAGATACTCCTTGGCCTCTGGCCACGGCGGAGGGAATCCGTCCAGCCACGCCCGCGTCTTCGCGTCCATGCGCGCGCGAGGCAAAAAGGACGGGGTGGCCCGATCACTTGGGGAGTCGCGCCCGAATCATAGCCAGCGGGGGCCGGATGTCCAGCGCAGTGCCCTCCCCCGCCGCGGGCCGTACTCGTTTCTACACCGCGGGTTGCCCCGGCGTTCCCACCCGAAAAGCGAAACGCCGGGGTCCGTGAGGACCCCGGCGCTCTCCTGATCGATCCGGCCTACGTCGCGGGAACCTCGGTCGCCGGGGGCGCCGGAGGCGCCGGCGTGACCGCCCCGGTGGTGTCGAAGTCCAGCGCGTCGTCCTTGCGAGTCACCTTCACCAGCGTGCCGGCCGGCACCTGGCCGCGGAGGATGAACTCCGCGAACGGGTCCTCGAGCAGCCTCTGGATGGCCCGCTTGAGCGGACGGGCGCCCAGTGCGGCGTCGAACCCCTTGTCGATGAGCAGGTCGGTCGCTTCCGGAGTGATCTCGAGCACGATGTCCTGCGCCTTGAGCCGGTTGCTGAACTGCCCCAGCAGGATCTCGACGATGGCCTTCATGTTGTCGCGCGACAGCGTGTGGAACACGATGACGTCGTCGATGCGGTTGAGGAACTCGGGATTGAACGCCCGCTTGAGTTCGTCCTGCACGGTCGTCTTGATCGCGCTGAACTGCTGGGCGCTGTCCACGTTCTTGAAGCCGAGCCCCTTGCCGCCGGAAACGATCTGCCGGCCGCCGAGGTTGCTCGTCATGATGATGACCGTGTTCTTGAAGTCCACCTTGCGGCGCGAGCTGTCCGTGAGCGTGCCGTCGTCCAGCACCTGGAGCAGCACGTTGAACACGTCGGGATGCGCCTTCTCGACCTCGTCGAGCAGCACGACCGAGTAGGGCTTGCGGCGCACCTTCTCGGTGAGCTGGCCGCCCTCTTCGTAGCCCACGTACCCCGGAGGGGCGCCCACCAGTCGCGACACCGAGAACTTCTCCATGTACTCGGACATGTCGATGCGGATGAGCGCGTCCTCGCTGTCGAACAGGTACGACGCGAGCGCGCGCGCCAGCTCGGTCTTGCCGACGCCCGTGGGCCCCAGGAAGATGAACGAGCCGATCGGACGGCGCGGATCGCGCAGGCCGACGCGGTTGCGGCGCACGGCGCGGGCGCAGGCGCTGACCGCCTCGTCCTGGCCGACGACCCGCTTCTTGAGCTCTTCTTCCATCCGCAGCAGCTTCTGGCTCTCCTCGGCCGCCAGCTTCACGACCGGGATGCCCGTCATGATGCTGAGCACCGCCGCGATCTGGTCCTCGTCGACCTGCACTTCCTTGTCGCGCTTGGACTCGGTCCACGACTTCTTGAGCTCGGTGCGGCGCGCGCGAAGCTCCTTCTCGCGGTCGCGCAGGCGGGCGGCCTTCTCGTATTCCTGCCCCCGGATGGCCGCCTCCTTCTCCTTCACGACCTCCTCGAGCTTCTTCTCGAGCTCGCTGATCTCGGACGGCACCGTGCTCACCGACAGGCGCGACCGGGCGCAGGCCTCGTCGATCACGTCGATGGCCTTGTCCGGGAAGAAGCGGTCGTTCATGTAACGGTCGGCGAGCTTCACGGCCTGCACGATCGCGTTGTCCGTGATCTTGACGCCGTGGTGCGCCTCGTACTTGTCGCGCAGCCCCATCAGGATCTGGATGGTGTCCTCGATGCTGGGCTGGTCCACCATGACCGGCTGGAACCGCCGCTCGAGGGCGCCGTCCTTCTCGATGTACTTGCGGTACTCGTCCAGCGTGGTGGCGCCGATGCACTGGAGTTCGCCGCGCGCCAGCGCCGGCTTGAGCATGTTGGAGGCGTCGATCGCGCCTTCGGCGCCGCCGGCGCCGACGATCGTGTGCAGCTCGTCGATGAAGATCACCGTGTCCTTGGACTCGCGGATCTCGTTCATGACGGTCTTGAGGCGCTCCTCGAACTGGCCGCGGTACTTGGTGCCGGCCACGACCGCCGCGAGGTCCAGCGTCACGATGCGCTTGCCCTTGAGGCTCTCGGGCACCTGGCCCGAAATGATGCGCGCGGCGAGGCCCTCGGCGATCGCCGTCTTGCCGACGCCCGGCTCGCCGATGAGCACGGGGTTGTTCTTCTTGCGGCGCGACAGCACCTGGATGACGCGCTCGATCTCCTTGTCGCGTCCGATCACCGGATCCAGCTTGCCTTCGCGCGCGAGCGTGGTGAGGTCGCGGCCGAACTGGTTTAGCGCCGGCGTTTCCGCCCGCTCCTCCCCGCGCTCCGCCGCCTGGCCGGAGGACGGAGTGCCGCCCAGCAGCTTGAGCGTCTCTTCGCGCACGCGCTTGCGGTCCACGCCCAGCTCGAGCAGGACCTTGGCGGCCACGCCCTCGCCCTCGCGGATCAGCCCGAGCAGCAGGTGCTCGGTGCCGACGTAGTTGTGCCCGAGCGAGCGGGCCTCTTCGACGGCCAGCTCCAGCACGCGCTTGGCGCGCGGCGTGAACGGGATCTCGCCGATCGTCATGGTGCCGCCCGAGGCGCTCACCATGTTCTCGACTTCCTGGCGGATGCGGTCGAGGTCGAGACCGAGATTGTTGAGCACGGTCGCGGCGATGCCCTCGCCCTCGCGGATCACGCCGAGCAGGAGGTGCTCGGTGCCGATGTAGTCGTGCTGCAGCCGCGCCGCCTCTTCGCGAGCGAGGTAGATGACCTTGCGAACCCGTTCGGTGAATTTGTCGTGCATGGCGTGATCGGCATCCGCCGCGGAGCGCGACGGCGTGCCTTCCTCCTTGTCCCTAAGGATTCGTCCCGGTCCCGTGTTCGGCGGCGGCGAGCCGCTCGCGCACGAGCTGGGCGCGGACGATGTTCCGATCGGCGGGCGAAAGTTCGGACCCGTGAATGCGCTGCAGGTGTGCCGGCTGCGTGAGAACGAGCAGTTCGTTGAGCGTGCGCAGCGGGCAGAGGCCGGGCAGTTCCATCGCCACGCCCAGCCGGACCGCCGAACAGAGGTTGATGACCTCGCGCGCGTGGATCGAACGGCAGTAGCGCAGCGTGCCGTAGGCGCGCCACACCTTGTCCTCGATCTGCACGCGGGCGTCCCGCATCATCCGCTCGCGCGCGCGCTCCTCGGTCTCGATGATCTGGCGCGTGACCCGCTCCAGGCTGTCGATCGAGTCCCGTTCGCTGCGCCCCAGCGTGGTCTGGTTGGAGATCTGGAACAGGTTGCCCATGACCTCGCTGTGCTCGCCGTACAGGCCGCGCACGTTGAGCCCCACCTGCATGATGCTCTTGAGGACCCGCTGGATCTCCTCGAGCAGCACGAGCGCCGGAAGGTGGATGAGCACCGAGGCGCGCAGCCCGGTTCCGGCGTTGGTCGGGCAGCTGGTGAGATAGCCGATCTCCTCGGAGAAGGCGAACTCGAGCGACTGGTTGAGCTGGTCGTCCGCCTGGTCGGCGAGCGACCACGCCTCGGCCAGCTGGAAGCCCGGCGTGAGCGACTGCAGCCGGAGGTGGTCCTCCTCGTTGATCATCAGGCTCAACCGCTGGTCGCCCGCGATCAGGATGCCGCGCGGGCGCGCGCCGTCACCGAGTTCGTGGCTCACCAGATGGCGCTCGACGAGCACCTGGCGCTCGATGGGCGTGCACTCGTTCATGCGCAGCAGCAGGCCGTCGGAAAACGCGGGCGAGCTCTGCGCCGCCGCGGACACGCTGGCCAGCACTCCGTACAGCTGCTCCTCGCGGGCGCGGTGCGTGAAGGGCACCTCGGACAGGTTGCGGGCGAGCCGCACGCGCGTGGAGAGCACCATCTCGCTGTTCGGCCCCGAGCCCTGGAGCCACGGGCTCGTGGTGGAGAACAGTTCGGCGAAATCGCGGGGCGCGCTCATGACGAATGCTCCGCGCCGTGCGCCGCGGCGCGCTCGGCCTGGAGTTCAGCCTCGAGCTTGCGGACCTGGTCCCGGATCGAGGCCGCGCTCTCGAAGTCCTCGCGCTCGACCGCGCGCTGCAGGTCGTCGTGCAGGCGCTGGATCTGGCGCGAGCGCTCGGCCCCGGCGCTGCCGTGCGTGGGAGTCTTGCCCCGGTGCTTGGTGTCGCCGTGGATCCGCCGCAGCAGCGGGCGCAACTGGAACTGGAACGCGGTGTAGCACTCGGAGCAGCCGAGCCGGCCGGTCTCCTTGAAGCTGGAGTACTGCAGGCCGCAGCGCGGGCACTGGACGTGCCCGACCCGCTCCTCGTCGGTGCGCGTCATGGCGTCCACCATTCCGGCGAGCAGGTCCGCGATCTCGAACTTGTGCTGCGATGCCGACGCGGCCATGCCCTTCTCCTCGGCGCAGCGTTCGCACACGTGGATCTCCGACATCTTGTTGTCGTGGATCTCCGTGAAGTGCACCGTCGCGGGGTTCTTGCCGCAGATCTGGCAGAGCATCCGTACCCTCTTCTCAGGCCGGAGACAGCCGGCCCGATTCCAGTCGCATCACCCGGTCCGCCATCGCGGCGAGCCGTTCGTTGTGGGTCACCAGCACGAATGTCTGATGCCGCTCGCGCGCGAGCGAAGCCAGCAGTTCGTGAAGTTCTCCCGCGGTCGCGGTGTCGAGGTTACCCGACGGCTCGTCCGCGAGCACCAGTTCCGGCTCGCTGGCGAGCGCCCGGGCGACCGCGACCCGCTGCGCCTCTCCTCCCGACAACTCCGCGGGCTGGTGCAACATCCGCCCGCGAAGCCCTACCGTGTCCAGCACTTCCCTGGCGCGCGCGCGCGCCTCGTCCGGGGAACGCCCCGCCAGCAGCAGCGGCATCATGACGTTCTCCTCGGCGGTGAACTCGGGCAGCAGGTGATGGAACTGGAAGACGAACCCGAGGCGCTCGGCCCGCAGCCGGCAGCGCTCGCGTTCCCCCATGGTTTCGACCCGTTGCCCGCCGATCTCCAGCGTTCCGGCCGTACTGTGGTCCAGGCCGCCCAGAATGTTGAGGAGCGTGGTCTTGCCCGCCCCCGACGCCCCCGTGATTGCCAGAAGCATGCCACGGGGCACCTCGAGATCCACGCCCTCGAGGATGTGCAGCGGGCCGACCGGACCCTCGTAGGTCTTGCGGATTCCGCGCGCCACGAGGACCGGCTGGGTGAGGTCAAATACCCTGTTCTCAGACAGTTGAGTGCCTCGCTTGCGAATCCGCCTCAACTCTGGCGGCGGATGGCGGTGACCGGGTCCAGGCGGGACGCCTGCCAGGCCGGATACCAGGCTGCGGCCAGACACAGGGCGACCGCGGCCAGAATGACGGCAGCGAAGTCCCCCGCTTCGGGACGCACCGGAAGCGTTTCAATGAAGTACACATCGCCCGGAAGCCGGACGAACGGGTAGCGCTTCAGCACGAAGATCAGGATCGCGCCCAGCACGCTCCCGGCCAGGGTGCCCAGGCCCCCGATGAGCAGTCCCTCGAGCAGGAAGATGCGCAGCACCACGGCGGGGGTGGCGCCGAGCGACTTGAGCACCCCGATGTCGCGCCGCTTCTCGAGCACCACCATGAACAGCGTGCTCACGATATTGAACGCCGCGACCAGCACGATGAGCCCGAGGATCACGAACATCACGGCCTTCTCGAGCTTCATCCAGGTGAACAGGTTGCGGTTCAGCTCGATCCAGTTGTTCGCCCGCAGCCCCGCCTGGTCCGCCGCGCGAAGCAGCCGCACCGCGGCGGCCGGGGCGTCGAACATGTCGTCCAGCTTCACCTCGACTCCGGTGACGTTGTCCCCGAGATCGAAGAAACGCTGCGACGAGGCCACCGAAGTGAACCCGAAGCTCGAGTCGTAGTTGTAGAGCCCCGAGGTGAACTGCCCCACGATGCGGAACGGGCGCAGCTTGGGGGCGTAGCCGAACGCCGAGTTGGCGTCCCCCTGCAGCGTCGCGAGCAGCACGCGATCGCCGATCCCGGCGCCGAGCCGGGCCGCCAGTTCGGAGCCCAGCACGATTCCCGGCTCCCCGCTCAGCGTGACCGAGGGGATCGAATCGAGCGCGGGAACGATATGGCTGCCGATCGTCGTGACCATCCGCTCCGCGGCCAGGTCCACACCCTTCACCACGAGCCCTTCGGTCGCTCCCTCGCGAAAGGCCATCGCCTTGGCGTACGTGAACGCGGCGACTCCCGCGACGCCGGGCTGGCGCGCGAGCCGCGCGGCGAGGCTGTCGCCGTTGGGAACCCCCGCCGTGTTGTCACCGAGCAGGATGACGTGGGCGTCGGTGCCGGCGATGCGCGTCTGCACCTCGTTCTCGAAGCCGTTCATCACGGCGAGCACCGTGAGCAGCGCGGTCACGCCCACGGCCACGCCCGCGATCGAGATTCCGGTCAGCAGCGTGATGAATCCGGTCCGCGGCCGGCTGCGCAGGTAACGCGCGGCGATCCACAGCGAGAACCTCACGCCGGGCTCGCTCCCTCCCCTTCGGGCTCCTCGTCACGGTCGTCCGCGACCGGCCGGCCCTCCTCGGGCCGCAGCTGCGGGAACAGCACCACGTCGCGGATGCTGCGCGAGTCGGTCGCCAGCATGACCAGCCGGTCGATGCCGATGCCGACGCCGCCCGTCGGCGGCATGCCGTACTGCAGCGCCCGGAGGTAGTCGTCGTCCATGACCTGCGCCTCCTCGTCGCCTCGCGCCTTGGCCTCGAGCTGCGCCTCGAACGCCGCCTGCTGGGCGTCGGGATCGTTCTGCTCGCTGAACGCGTTCGCCAGCTCCATGCCCGCGGCGAACAGCTCGAAGCGCTCGACCACGGCGGGATTGGTGCGGCTGACCCTCGCGAGCGGCGACGTGACGACCGGAAAGTCCACGACGAAGGCGGCGTTCTGGAGTTCGGGCTGCACGAGCGCCGAGAAGAGCTCGTCGAGCATGCCGCCGGCGCCGGTGCCCTCGCGGGCGCGCAGGCCGTGCTTCTCGCAGTGGCGCCGCAGCACCGCCTCGTCGAGCGCGTGCACGGACTCGCCCACCTTCTCGCTGACCGAATCGAGCATCGAGACGCGCGGCCACGGCGGCGTGAAGTCCAGTTCGCGCCCCTGGTAGGCGATCTTCAGCGTGCCGCACGCGTTCTGGAGCGCGTCGCACACCAGCGACTGGGTCAGCTCCATCATGTCGTGGATGTCGGCGAAGGCCTGGTAGTACTCGAGCAGCGTGAACTCGGGATTGTGCGAACGGTCCATGCCCTCGTTGCGGAAGTCGCGCGAGAACTCGTAGACGCGGTCGAGCCCGCCCACGATGAGGCGCTTCAGGTACAGCTCGTTCGAGATCCGCAGGTAGAGATCGATGTCGAGCGCGTTGTGCCGCGTCACGAAAGGACGCGCGAACGCGCCGCCGTACAGCGGCTGCAGGACGGGCGTTTCCACCTCGAGATAGTCGCGCGCGTCGAGAAACGCGCGGATGCCGCTGGTGAGCCGGGCGCGGCGGCGGAAGATCTCCCGCACGTCCACGTTGGTGAACAGGTCGGCGTAGCGCTGGCGGAACCGGGTTTCGGGATCGGTGAGCCCGTGCCATTTTTCGGGCAGCGGCCGGATGGACTTGGCGAGCAGCTCGATCTTGTCGGCGCGCACGGTGATCTCACCGGTGCGCGTGCGAAAGAGCGCGCCCTCCACGCCCAGCCAGTCCCCGACCTGCGCCAGCTCGAAGCGCCGGTACTGCTCCCCCATCAGGTCGCTCTTGGCGTAGACCTGCACGCGGCCGGTGCTGTCGAGCAGGTGCGCGAACCCCGCCTTGCCCTGCCCCCGCTTGTTCACCAGCCGGCCGGCGACCCGGACCTGCTCGCCGTATTCGGCCGTGACCGCATCGCCGCGGCCGAGGATCTCCGTGGCGTGGTGAGTCACGTCGTAGCGGTAGGCGTACGGCTCGACGCCGATGGCACGCCATTCGGCGATGCGGGCGCGGCGCTGGTCCATCAGCTGCGAAAGCGACATGAGGCGTCCGTGAGCGAGAGGTGGCCGCGGCGCGGAGGTCGCGCGCACGGTGGGGTGCGGAAGTGGCGGGTGAAGATGGCATGTGAATCTATGGAGCCGCGCGCGGCCGTGTCAACGCGGCGGGACCGCTCAGCGCCCCGCGCCCGCCGGGGAGCGGCGCAGGTGTTCCAGGCTGAGCTTGCCCGACGAGGCGTCCACCGCGACCGGGTAGCGCCCGTCGAAGCACGCCCGGCAGAACCGCCGCGGCTCGGATTCGCAGGCGAGCATGCCCTCGAGCGACACGTAGCCGAGTGAGTCCACGCCCAGGTACTCGCGGATCTCCTCCACCGTCTTGAGCGCGCCGATCAGCTCGCGCCGGCTGGGCGTGTCGATGCCGTAGAAGCAGGGATGCGTGACCGGCGGCGACCCGACCCGGAAATGCACCTCGCGCGCGCCCGAGCGGCGCAGCAGGCGGACCAGCTTGCGGCTCGTGGTGCCGCGCACGATCGAGTCGTCCACCACCACGATGCGCCGGCCTTCGAGAATGTCGCGCACGGGGTTGAACTTCACGC
>JADLGX010000296.1 GCA_020849095.1 Candidatus Eiseniibacteriota bacterium | reverse complement strand
TAAATGGCCTGCACGGACGTGATCGAGCCCTTCTTGGTCGTGGTGATTCGCTCCTGCAGCGCGCCCATCTCGGTGGACAGCGTGGGCTGGTAACCCACGGCGCTGGGCATACGGCCCAGAAGCGCCGACACTTCGGAGCCCGCCTGCGTGAAGCGGAAGATGTTGTCCACGAAGAACAGCACGTCCTTGCCTTCTTCGTCGCGGAAGTACTCGGCCATCGTGACGCCGGTCAGCCCGACGCGAAGACGCGCGCCCGGCGGCTCGTTCATCTGGCCGAACACCATGACCGTCTTGTTGATCACGCCCGACTCGGTCATTTCGCGATAGAGGTCGTTGCCCTCACGCGTGCGCTCGCCCACTCCGGCGAACACCGAGTAACCGCCGTGCTGCGTGGCGATGTTGCGGATCAGCTCCTGGATGAGCACCGTCTTGCCCACGCCGGCGCCGCCGAACAGGCCGACCTTGCCGCCGCGCTGGTAGGGCGCGAGCAGGTCGATCACCTTGATGCCGGTCTCGAACAGGTGCTTCTCGGTGTCCTGCTCGTCGAACGGAGGCGAGGAGCGGTGGATGGGAAGGCGCTTGGTGCCGGCCGGAAGGGCCGGCTTGCCGTCGATCACGTCGCCGGTCAGGTTGAAGATGCGGCCGAGGCCGACTTCGCCGACGGGCACCGAGATGGGCGCGCCCATGTCGGTCGCGGCCATGCCGCGCACCAGGCCGTCCGTCGAGTCCATGGCGATGCAGCGGACGACGTTGTCGCCCACGTGAAGGGCCGCTTCGACCGTCAGCTTGATGCCGCGGGCGGCGTCTTCGATCACGATGGCGTTGTAGAGCTTGGGCAGCTTGTCCGGATCGAACGCCAGGTCGACCGTGGGGCCGATCACCTGCACGACTTTGCCAGTGTTCATCTTTGGTGCTCCCTCGGGTGATCCAGCCGGCGCGCGAACTGCCCGCCAGCGCGCGTGTGGATTACTTGAGCGCTTCCGCGCCGCCGACCAGTTCGGAAATCTCTCGAGTGATGGCCGCCTGACGCAGGCGGTTGCGAGTCAACGTGAGCGAGTCCACGAGTTCGCCGGCGTTCTTGCGCGCCGATCCCATGGCCACCATTCGGGCGGAGTGCTCGGAAGCGAGCGAGTCCGCCATCGCCGCGTACAGCTTGGCGGTGGCATAGCGCGGCAGCAGCTCGGCGAAGATGGCTTCCGCGTTCGGCTCGAAGATCGCGCCGGCGTCCGAAGGCCCGTCCGCGCCCTTGTCGGCGCCGATGGGCAGGAACGTCTCGGTCGTGACCTTGCGGACGATCGCGTTCACGTAGTGCGTGTACATGATCTCGACGCGGTCCACCTCGCCCTTCAGGAAGAGCTCGGTGAGGTCGCCCGTGATCTGGCGCGCCAGCTCGATGCTGGCCTCGCCGGGAAGATCGGTGTACGCGGCCAGCACGGGATAACCGCGGCGGCGCAGGTAGTCGCGGCCCTTGCGGCCCACGACGACCGTGGTGACCGAGCCGGCCGGCTCGGACTTGAGCCGGTGCTCGGCCATGCGCAGCACGGCGGTGTTGTACGTGCCCGCGAAGCCGCGATCCGCCGTGATCAGGACGAGCGCGGTCTTGTGGACCTCGCGCGCCTTGAACAGCGGATGCTCCAGCTCGGCGGCGGCGCCGGACAGGTTGGCCAGCATGGCGGAGATCTTCTTGGAGTACGGCCCGGACGCGGTCGCGCGCTGGTGCGCACGGCGCAGCTTCGCCGCGGCCACCATCTCCATGGCCTTGAAGATCTGCTGCATGCTCTTGGTGGCGCGGATGCGCCGCCGGAGATCCTTCAGGGACGCCATGGGATCAGGCCTTGAACTGGGCCTTGAAGGCCTTGACCGCTTCGTGCATGCGCTTCTCGTCTTCGGGCGAGATGAGCTTCGCCGTGCGGATGTTGTGCGCCACTTCGGCGTAGTTCTTCTCGACGTAGCCCAGCCACTCGGTCTCGAACTTGCGGACCGCCAGCACCGGCACGTCGTCCAGGTAGCCGTTGGCGCCGGCCCACAGCGAGATGACCTGCTGTTCGACCGGCATCGGGGCGAACTGGCCCTGCTTGAGCAGCTCGACCATGCGCTCGCCGCGCGTCAGCTGCGCCTGCGTCGCCTTGTCGAGGTCGGAGCCGAACTGCGCGAAGGCCGCCAGCGCGCGGTACTGCGCCAGGTCGAGGCGCAGGCGGCCGGCCACCTGACGCATGGCCTTGATCTGCGCGTTGCCGCCGACTCGGGACACCGAGATACCCACGTTGATGGCGGGGCGGACGCCCGAGTAGAAGAGGTCGCCTTCGAGGAAGATCTGGCCGTCCGTGATCGAGATCACGTTGGTCGGGATGTACGCCGACACGTCGCCGGCCTGCGTCTCGATGAACGGCAGGGCCGTCAGCGAGCCCGCGCCGAGTTCGTCGGACAGCTTGCAGGCGCGCTCGAGCAGCCGCGAGTGCAGGTAGAACACGTCGCCGGGGAACGCTTCGCGGCCCGGCGGGCGGCGCAGCAGCAGCGCCAGCTGGCGGTAGGCGTTGGCGTGCTTGGAAAGATCGTCGTACACGCACAGCACGTGGCCGCCGTTGTACGTGAACTCCTCGCCCATCGCCACGCCGGCGTACGGCGCGATGTACTGCAGCGGCGCGGACTCCGACGCCGAAGCGGTCACGACGATGGTGTATTCCATCGCGCCGTACTTCTCGAGCGTGCCGACCACGTTGGCGACCGTGGATTCCTTCTGGCCGATCGCGACGTACACGCAGATCACGCCAGTGCCCTTCTGGTTGATGATCGTGTCGATGGCAATGGTGGTCTTGCCGGTCTGACGGTCACCAATGATGAGCTCGCGCTGCCCGCGGCCGATCGGGATCATGGCGTCGATGGCCTTGATGCCGGTCTGCAGCGGCTGCGTCACGGGCTGGCGCTGGATCACGCCGGGCGCCTTGAACTCGATGTTGCGGAACTTGTCCGCGCCGATGGGGCCCTTGCCGTCGACCGGCTGGCCGATGGCGTTGACCACGCGGCCGATCATGGCCGGACCGACGGGCACGGAGGCGATACGGCCGGTGCTCTCGACGCGGTCGCCTTCCTTGATGTTCTTGTCGGAGCCGAACAGCACGACGCCGACGTTGTCCTCTTCGAGGTTGAGCACCATGCCCATGATGTCGCCGGGGAACTTGATCAGTTCGCCGGCCATCGCATCTTCGAGACCCCAGACGCGCGCAATGCCGTCGCCCACGGACAGCACGCTGCCGACGCTCTTGGTCTCGAGCTTGGCCTCGTAGCGTTCGAGTTCCTGCGCCAGGATGGCGCTCACTTCTTCCGGTCGAAAAGACATGGGTGCGAACCCCGATTCGTTTTGGTGATCGTGTGGCGCGTGATTACACGCTGACTTCGAAGAGCTTGTGCGCGATGGCCTGCAGCAGCGTGGTCACGCTGCGGTCCACGATGCGGTCGCCGATGCGGACGTACGCTCCGCCGAGCAGCGTGGGATCCACCAGTGTGGTGATCGTGATCTTCTTGCCCGTCGTGCGCTCGAGTTCGCCGTGCAGGCGGTCGAGCTCGGGCTGGGTCAGCGGCACCGCGCTCACCACCTGCGCGCGCTGCAGCCCCTGGGCCCGTTCGACGAGCGTCTCGAAGTCACGCGCGATCTGTGCGGTGAGATTGAGCCGCTTCTTGCGGAGCAGCAGGTCGCCGAACACTTCGACGGTGCGCATGGCCCGGCCCTTGAGGCCCAGCTCGAGCACGCGGCGCTTTTCGGCCGGAGACACCTGCGGATTGGTGAGGAATGCCCCGGCCTTGCTGCCCGGCTGCACCAGCTCGGCGAGACCCTTCAGGTCCTCGAGCGTGCGCTCGAGCACCGGCACCAGGGGCTGACCGTCCTTCGCCGCATGCTTCTGCGTGAGGAGGTACAGCGCCTGCGCGTAGCGACCGGAGACGTTGTTGTCTTTCATCGGAGCGAGCCGACCTCGTCGATGAACTCACCGGCGAGCTTGCGCTGCGCGGGATCGTCCAGCTTGGTGCGGAGGATCTTCTCCGCCGTGCGCAGCGACAGGTTGATCACCTGCTCCTTCATCTGCTCCTTGGCCTTCTCACGCTCGCGCGCCACTTCTTCCTCGGCACGCTGCAGCCGCTCCTGCGCCTGAGTCTGCGCCTGAGCCTGGATCTCGGTGGCGACGCGCTGACCTTCGGCGACGCCCTCCTGGATCTTCGCGCGGGCCTGCGCGTCGATCGTGCGCAGTTCCTGCTCGTACTTCGCCTTGAGCTGGTCGGCTTCGCCCTTGCGCTTCTCGGCTTCGGCGAAGTCACCGGCGATCTTCGCCCGGCGCGCTTCGAGCCCCGCCAGGATCGGCTTCCACGCGAAGCGTGAAAGAATCGAGACGAAGACGATGAAGCCCAGAATCTGGGTGAGTACCAGCTTGATGTCGATCAGGCCGTTCATGAACGCTCCCGGCGCGCCGCGCCCCCGCAGGGGGGAATCGTGCGCGCGTCAATCGAGTGGATCGTCAGATCTTGCTCGAGAGGAGGAACACCGTCACGAAGGCATAGATCGTGAGCGCTTCGGCGAAGGCGCCGATGATGATCATGGCGGTCTGGATCTTGGCGGTGGCTTCGGGCTGACGGCCGATGGCCTGCATGGCGCCATTGCCGATCATGCCGAGACCGATACCGGAGCCGATGGCGGCAATGCCGACGCCGAGAGGGAGCGCGAGACCAAGAGACGCGTGGAAATCCATGGAAATTCTCCTCGGTTATTAGTGGGCGTGGTGCGCTTCTTCCCCGTGCGCCTCGTGACCATGGTCATGGTCGTGAGGAAGCATGAGGAGGAAGTAAATCGTGCTGAGCATGGTGAACACGAGCGCCTGCACCGGCGCCGTGATGAGCGCGGCCAGGAACATGAACGGCACCTGCAGCGGCAGGCCGAAAGGCATGTGGAGCGCGGACAGCGCCGCCACGCCGAGCGTGGCGAAACCCACCAGCAGCATGTCCTCGCCGAAGATGTTGCCGAACAGACGGCACGAGAGCGAGATGGGCTTGGCGATTTCGCCGATCAGGTGCACGGGCATCATGAGCGGCACCAGCGCCCAGCCGACGACGTCGCGCGGGCTGCCGGCCATGTGGTCGAGCCAGCCGAGCACGCCCAGTTCCTTGAAGGCCGTGAACTGCACGTAGACGAACACCGTCAGCGCCATGGCGACCGTGATGTTCAGGTTGCTGGTCGGCGAGTGCATGAACGGGATGAGGCCGAACACGTTCATCACGTAGATGTAGACGAACAGCGTGCCCAGGAAAGGCACGAAGCGCGGGCCGTACTTGGGGCCGAGGATGCCGCAGAAGAAGTTCCACGCGTGCTCGACCCAGGTTTCGACGAGCGCCTGCAACGGACCGGGCACCATCTTCCAGTTGTTGGCGACGCTGATGGCGACGGCCGAGATGATCAGCGCGACCAGCATGGAGTAGATGACCAGTTCGAACGAGTGCAGCCAGTGCGCCCAGCCCGGAACCGGAGTGTGCGTCTCCTCGGCCTTGAGGACGGCGCCCTCGGCGATGAGGCCGACGATGTTCGGGAACAGCGTGGGACCCGCCGGCTTGGCGTGCCCACCGGCCGCGGCGTGCTCACCGGCCG
>JADLGX010000295.1 GCA_020849095.1 Candidatus Eiseniibacteriota bacterium | reverse complement strand
CGGCGGCCATGCGGAATACCGTGGAAGGGTGAGCGGTGAGTCGCTTCGCCTTCGGGGGACGGCCACTCTACATGAGCGGGCGCCGTTTCATCTCCCGTGCATACCGCCATTTGAACCGGGCATTCCGCCATTCCGCGCTAAAGCCCGTGGGGGCTGCCGCCCGATAAGAACGGTGGCAGGCATCCGACCCCGCGGCTTTCGGCCCCTCAGCCAGAGCGTCGGGTGATCGACACCTTGGGATTGCACTTCGAACCGCCGGAGCCTCGCCAGTGGTCTGGCCGCACGTGCCTTGGGGCACGGCGACCGGGCTCGAGTTCGTCCGTACCCACGGACCTACCAGGGAGGTTTCGGAGATGCAGGCAATCCTCAGGCGCAGCCTCGTGCTGGCGCTGGTGTCGGCGGCGTCGTTCGCCCCGGCGCTCGCGTTCGCCAGCGGCCCCGTGAACGTGGCGCTCACCGCGCAGCGTGTCACGATCGAGAACGGTCGCGAATCGCTCGGCTCCGCCGACGCGGCTCGTCCCGGCGAAGTGCTCCAGTACCGCGCCGTCTATCGCAACGACGGCAAGGCGGCGGTGCGTTCGCTCATGGCCACACTGCCCATTCCCGCGGGCCTCGAGTACCTGCCCCGCACCGCGGCGCCCGCCGTCGTGCAGGCCAGTCTCGACGGCAAGACGTTCGCGCCCGTGCCGCTCGTGCGGCGCACGCGTGACGCCGCGGGCCGTGAAGTGGTCCGCGAGGTTCCGCCCTCCGAGTACCGCTTCCTTCGCTGGTCCATCGGGACGCTGAGCCCGAAGGAAACGCGAACGGTCGTGGCGCGCGCCCGCGTGGCGCCGCTGCAGGTGGCCTCGCTCGAGCGCTGAGTTTCCCTCTTCTCCCGAAAGCCACGGCCCACCCATGCCCGGCACGCGCATTCCGCGCGCCGCCCGGGCAGGTCATGGGCTCCTGAACGCTGCTCACACGGGTTCACCCCCACCCTCGGAGTGTGCTCATGAACACGAAGCTCGCCGGCTCGATCCGCCGGCACTTCCTCGCCCTCGCGGGCGTGACGCTCGGCCTGGGACTGGCCGTCGCGGTCGCGCACGCGGCGCCGCCGGCCGGAACGCCGATCGGCAACCAGGCCACGGCCACGTACCTCGACGCCACGTCGAACTCGTACACGGTCAACTCGAATCCCGTCATCACGTACGTGCAGCAGGTGGCCAGCTTCACGCTGACCGCCCCGGGCTCGCGCCTCGCCGCCCCCGGCGCGCAGGCCGTGCTGCCGCACGTCATCCAGAACACCGGCAACGGCACGGACTCGCTCACGCTGTCGCTGGTCAACCTCGCCGGTGACGACTTCGACCTGACCGGGCTGGCCATCTACGCCGACGCCAACGGCAACGGCGTGCCGGACAACTTCACCGCGCTCACCAGCACCGGGCCGGTCGCCGCGGGCGGGTTCTTCCGCTTCGTGGTCGCGGGCGCCGTGCCGGGAACGCAGTTGTCGGGCGACCTGTCGCGCATCCGCATCAGCGCGGTGAGCACGTTCGACAACGCGCAGACAGCCTTCAACGACGACCAGGTCACCGTGACCGGCAACGCCGTGCTCAACGTGACCAAGGCGATCAGCCAGGCCAGCGGCGCCTCGCCGAGCGGCCCGCACACCTACACGCTCACCTATACGAACGCCGGCAACGCCGCCGCGACCAACGTCCGCTTCACGGACGTGATCCCGGCCGGCATGACGTACGTGCCCGGCAGCGCCCGCTGGAGCGGCTTCGCCGGCGCGCTGTCCGACGCCGACTCCGCCGACGTGCAGGGCGCCGGGCTGAACACCGTGCGCTTCGACTACAACGTCGCCACGCCGGGCTCCGCCACCGCGATCCTCGGCAACGTGGCGCCGGGCGCTTCGGGAACCGTGACGTTCGACGTCAACGTGGACGCCGGCCTTCCGGCGCAGACCATCAACAACTCGGCGCGCTTCGCCTACTTCGACGGCGCCGCCAATGCCGGTCCGTTCTACACCAACGTGGCGCCGTTCACGGTGAACCTGTCGGTGGCGTTCACGTTCACGGGCCAGACCGTGGCGAGCGCGCTGCAGGGCTCGCTCGTGTCGTTCGCCAACACGCTGGTCAACACGGGCAACGGCTTCGACACGTTCGACATCACGTACGCGATGGGCTCGTTCCCGGCCGGCAGCACGCCGACCCTGTACCAGTCCAACGGCATCGCGCTCATGACCGACACGAACGGCAACGGCATTCCCGACACGGGTCCGCTGGCGCCGGGCGCTTCGTACGACGTCATCCTGCGCGTCCAGCTGCCCTCGGGCGTCTCGGGCGGGCCGTACACGCTCACCAAGACGGCCACGTCGTTCGCCAACCCCGCCGTCTCGCACGTCGCCACCGACGTCCTGACGAGCGTCGTGGGCAACAGCGTGGACCTGACCAACGACACGCCGCTGCCGGGCGCGCCGGGCGCCGGCACGGGTCCCGAGCCCGCGTTCGTGATCCGCAACTCCACCAACCCGAACACGACCACGCGCTTCACGCTGGTCGTGAACAACACGAGCGGCCAGGCCGACCAGTTCGACCTCGCGGCCAGCACCGACGCCACGTTCGCGACGCTGTCGCTGCCCGCGGGCTGGACGGTGACGTTCCGCAACGCGCTCAACAACGTGGTCACCGGCACCACGGCCATCGCGGCCGGGGGCAACGAGACCGTGTACGCCGACGTGGACGTGCCGGCCGGTTACGCGGCGGGCGACGTGGAGCTGTACTTCCGCGCGCGCTCGGCCACCTCGCTGGCTTCGGACGCCATCCACGACCAGGTCCGCGTGAACGCGGTGCGCAGCCTGGCGCTGGTGCCGAACAACGCGGCGCAGGTGATCCCGGGCGGCTTCATCGTGTACACGCACACGCTCGCCAACACGGGCAACGTCACCGAGGGCGCCG
>JADLGX010000294.1 GCA_020849095.1 Candidatus Eiseniibacteriota bacterium | reverse complement strand
TGCTCGGCGGAGTAGCGGTAGTCGTACAGCTCCGGAAAGCGCTTGCGGGCGTCCACATACATGCCGCGGAACTTCCAGAACGTGAACGGCCGGCCGCCCCGCCCGATGCGCGTCTGGCGAAAGAACGCCGGGCCGGGCGAATCCAGCTTCACCGCGATCGCCACGCCCAGGATGATCGGCGTGATCGCCATCAGGCCGATCGCGGCCAGCACGCGGTCGATCGCGTCCTTGGCGAACTCGCCGGCGCGTGAATAGCACCCCACGCGCGCCCATCCCGGCGCGGTGGAGCGTTCGGAAAGCTCGCCGAAGCTGCCTTCGGCGACACGGTCGAGCGTTTGGCGCAGCCGGCCCAGAAGTTCCTCGCGCTCCTCGTTCTGCGAGATCCCGGCAAGGTCCGCCGCGCGGCTGACGGGGTCGTGGGTGCTCATGCGGCCTCCCGATGGTCGGCATCCTGCCAGCCGTGGACTGCGTTCGAGGTCTGGTATCGCGCCGCGATCTTGCGCACCGCGGCGACCACGTCCTGTGTGTCCTCCACGGTCATCGCGGCCGACAGCGGCAGCGAGACGGTGGTGTCCCCGATCGCCTCGGCCACCGGGAAATCTCCCCGGCCGGTGCCGTAGGTGTCGCGGTGCCAACGGTGCAGGTGGACCGGAATGAAGTGGATGCCCGAACCGATGTTCTCAGCGCCGAGCGCGTTGATCAGCTGCATGCGGTCGCAGCCGAACTGCTCCGGCATCACGCGCAGCGTGTACAGGTGGCGCGCGTGCCGCGTGCTGGTGCTGTCGTGCACCGCCGGCGTGACCAGGCCGTCCATACCGGCGAACGCCTCGTCGTACTGCTGCCAGATGTCCTGCCGCACGCGCAGGTTGGCCTCCAGGCGCGCGAGCTGGTGCAGCCCCATCGAGGCCTGGATGTCGTTCATGTTGTACTTGTAGCCGGGCTCGATCGTCTCGTAGGGAAGGAACCCGCCGGGCGAGTAGCGCTTCCACGCGTCCTTGTCGAGACCGTGCAGGCGCAGCGCCTTGATGCGGTCGTGAGCCTTCTGGTCGCGGACCGTGAGCATGCCGCCTTCGGCCGTGGTCATGTTCTTGGTGGCGTAGAAGCTGAAGGCGGTGAACTCGCTCATGGAGCCGATCTTCTCGCCTTCGTACCAGGCCTCGGTCGCGTGCGCGGCGTCTTCCACCACGGGAATCCCGTGGCGAGCGGCGATCTCGCGGATGGCGTTCATGTCGCACGGCCAGCCGCACATGTGCACGGGCATGATGGCGCGCGTGCGCGGCGTGATCGCCGCCTCGATGCGAGACACGTCGATGTTCTGCGTGCGCTCGTCCACGTCCACGAACACCGGGCGCGCGCCGACATGAGCGATCACGTTGGCGGTGGCGGTGAACGTGAGCGGCGTGGTGATCACTTCGTCACCGCGGCCCACACCGGCGCCGATGAGCGCCAGATGAAGCGCGGCGGTGGCGGAGTTCATCGAGAGGGCGTGGTTCGCGCGCGTGTACGCCGCGAAATCCTCCTCGAACCGGATGCTCTTCGGCCCGTAGCCGATCCAGCCCGAACGCAGCGTGTCGACGACCTCGTCGATCTCTTCCTCGCCGATCAGCGGACGTCCGAAAACCAGGAAATCCGGCCGGACCGGTCGGCCCCCCTCGAGCGCAAGCGTACGCATGTGCTGCGGTCCTCCCTCGGAATCACTGTCCCTCGCCGACAATGGCGAGGGGCCCCTGCTGCGTGGTGTTGCCGGCGAGCGCACTGATTGCCGCGGGGGGCGGTCTTCTTTCCATCCGATCCGGGCGTCCGTCGCGTGGCCGGGAATGCGCCGCGTCGCAGGACGTGATCCGCATCGGTTCCGAGGGAGGAAGACGATTCGGTACGACTCGCTCTGTGGATGGATTGTTCAGCTGGTGTGCCTGGTGTTGCGTGATGCCCGAGGGGTGAGCATCGCACCGCAAGGTGATGGCGGTGACTGTGGGTGCATCGGCTCACGTCCTCGATTTGTTCACTGCGAACTTTCATTTCGGCCGCGAAATCCGCCTATGCGGCCCGTTTTTCCGGGTGCTCCGTGGATGGGTTCCATTCGTCGCCGCGGCCGGCCGGGGGCGATGGGACCGCGAGCCCGCACCCGGCGAGCAGTCCTTCGAGCGCATCCGCCCGCCTCTGGACGGTGAACTCCCGAAGGACGCGTTCCCGCGCGGCGGCCGAGCGTGCAGGCGCCGTCGTGAGCGCGCGCTCCATGGCCTGCGCGAGAGCGTCCGGGTCCTGCGTGGGAACCACCTCGCCCGTGCCACCCGCGACCCACGGCAGCGCGCCCGCGTCGGTCACCACCGGCACACAGCCGCAAAGCATGCTCTCGGCCAGCGACAGCCCGAACGCCTCGTGCTGCGACGGCTGGGCCACGACGGAGGCCCGCGACATCCAGCGCACCTTCTCCTCGTGCGACACGCGGCCGGTGAACGTCACGTTGGAGCCGGCCATCGCGCGCAGCAGTTCGACCGCTTCGTCCATCCACGCGCCCACGACCACGAATCGCCGCTCCGGCAGCAGCGCCGCGGCGCGCACGAACGGCTCGAGACCCTTGCGGCCCAGGTTGCTCAGGTTGACCCCGCCCGTGGTGATCACGAGGGAAGGGTCGCGCGCTTCGCCGGTCACGTAGCGCGCCGGATCGAGCCCCAACGGAATCAGCGCCACGCGCTCGTCCGCGAAGCCCATCTGCGCCAGCTCGCGGACCGTGAAGTCCGAAATGGCCACGAGCCGCGTGGCCAGCGACATCACGCGCCGCGCGATCCAGCTCTTGAAACCGCCGCGCTGGTGGCCGTAGTCGATGCCCGGCAGGCAGGCCGTGTCGTAGCCTCCCACGGTGAGCACGACCGGCTTGCCCTGCACGCGCGCGAACAGCGCGGGAAGCAGCGCGTGCCAGCTGGCGAACCAGCTCATCACCACGTCGGCCTCGGAGACCGTCCGCCACGTGCGCAGGGGATCGGGCCAGCGGCTCGGGCATCCCGTGACGCTCACCGTGTGCCGCGCGGACAGCTCGCGCAGGTCGATCTCGATGTACTCGCTCAGTTCGCGATAGAAGTAGGCGATGCGGGCCATGGGTCCTCGGGACGGTGGGTTCAGGCCGCCACGGCGCGCGCGAAAAGCGCGTACCGCAGCACCGCGGTGAGCCGGTGTTCGTTGTCGTATCCGCCGGAGCGGCAGCGCTCGAGGCCCGCCGCGGCGATCCGCGCGCGCTCTTCCTCGTGCTCCAGGTACCAGCGGGTCTTCTCGAGCAGTTCGCCGTCGCTGCCGAAGAACTCCGCCTCGACGCCCTCGCGGAACAGCGCCAGGTGTTCGTCGGTGCGCTCGGCGAGCAGGAACCCGCCGCAGGCGGGAATCTCGATGCTGCGCGTGGTGTGCCGGTCGCGGTTCACCCGGCGCAGGAAGCCCAGGTTGATCCGGAACGACGACAGCGCCTGCGCGTACTCGGTGTCCCACAGCGGGCGGCCTTCGACGATCAGGTTGTCGGCGCGCTTCCAGCGCGGCCACGGGCCCCAGATGCGCACGGGCACGCCGTTGCGGGCCAGAAAACGCATGGAGCGCTCGCGCTCGCGTTCGGGCCAGCCCACGAATCCCACGTCGCCGCCGAACTGCCGCCGCAGGTCGGGCGTCGCCGGATGCGGGCGGTGCACCTGCGGGCTGTACCCCTTGTCGAAGTAGAACACGTCGGTGGCGCCGGCCGCGCGCAGCTCGGGCACGTTGAAGGTCTTGGTCGTCACGTGGAGGTCGTACAGGCCCAGCGCGCGCAGCCACTGCGGCGACTGGTTGTTCGGGTTGAACATGTCGTCGGGCGAGAACGACACGATCCGTGCTCCCGGCCAGCGCAGGCGAAGCGTGGCGATCGTGGAAGGCTCGATCGTGAGTCCCTTCTCGATCCACACCAGGTCGGGCGCGAGCGAGGCGGGCAGCTCCAGCAGGCGCTCGTTGGCGCGGGACTCGTCGCGCTCGCCGAGCAGCCGGCGCTTGACGCGCCAGCCCAGGGTCAGCCGGCGCGCGGCCAGGTCGCCCGGCACGATGTCGATGGGCACGATCCGGTGCCCCATGCGATCGAACGCGAGCATGCGCTGGCGCGTGGTGCTGCCCACGTACAGCGGGCCGACGAACACGATCGTGAGCGCGCTCATGCCGCCGCCTTTCGCCGGGTGAACCGGCTGAGCACGATCAGCGCCAGCGCGGCCGGAACCAGGTGCGTGATCGCGGTCTCGAACTGGGCCGCGATGCAGCCCTCGACCAGGTGCATGGCGGTGATGAACGCGTAGCCGTAGAGCAGCAGGCCGCCGGGACCGCTCCGGGCCAGCGAGTACGACACGCGCATGGCGACGCCCAGCAGCGCGCTGCCCACGAGCACGCCCGGCAGGTGGAAGTTCAGGTACAGCTCGCCCGGCAGCGAGCACGAGGCGTACGTCATGCTGCCCCAGTGCATGTCCGGCATGTACGTGGCCGGAAACGTCAGTCCGAAGCTCATGGGCTTGCCCGGCCACAGGAGCCGCGGAATCCAGAACGTGAACAGGTCCAGCACGGAGTGTCCCCACTGGAACGGGAGCGTCTCGCCCGTGCGGTGCAGGATCAGCATGAGGCTGTCGGTACCGTAAGACCGGTTGAACATCAGCAGCAGCGGGTTGTCCACGCGATCCATGTACTGCCCGATCGCATCGAGGCGCATCAGGCCCAGAGCGCGGTAGGCGTAGAAGAACGGGAACAGCGCGCCGAACGCGGCGAACGACACCACCACGCGCCAGATGGGCAGCGGACGGACGATGAAGTGCCGGTAGAGCCAGGGCAGCAGGAAGATCCGGAGCAGGACGAACTTGGAGCTGCTCACCAGGTACAGCGGCACGGCGAGCACGATGCCCAGCACGAGGTAGTGGCCCAGGAAGTTCCGGTCACGCTTGAGCAGGAGCGAGATCATGTACACGTGATAGCCGACGATCGCGAACTCGGTTGCGGCGATCAGCCACCAGTAACCCACCGCGTCCTCGGTGTTCAGCTTCATGGGGTTGGAGGCCGCGGCCAGGAATCCGGACGGCCCGTTCACGCGTGCGGTGGCGGCCGCGAGCCCGATCAGGATCAGGCCGGCCACGACCGGCGCGACCCGGGATGCGTTCCACTTCGCCGTCAGGAGCGGGGCGCGACGGGCGGCCGATCCTCCCCAGCGCCGGCCCAGCCGCGAGTGGAATCCCGCGTACAGCGACAGGAGCCCGGCGGCCGAGACGAAGAACGCCCAGCCCACCAGCTCGCGATAGCGTTCGGTCCGCATGTCGCCGAGTTCGCGCAGGTAGGGGCTGTCCACGAACGTGAGCAGGCCCAGTCCACGCAGCAGCAGCGAGAGCGCGTAGTACAGCGTGAACAGCGGCAGCACGTCGAAGGCGTCGAAGCCGCGGCGAAAGCCGTCCACGAACGGGCGGGACACGGCCCACGCGAAACCCAGGCCGGTGCACCACAGGAAAGCGTCCGTGGACAGGGTGCGCGCCAGCAGGCACGCAGCCGCCCAGGCGACCGCGAACAGCAGCGGAATCGGCAGCGCCGGCAGAGTGCGTGCCAGCGGAGCCGCGGGAGCCAGGGCACCGGCGCTCATGCCGCCACCTCGAGCCGCTCACCAGAAACGGCCGGAACCACGGGCACGCGCGAGACCAGCCGTTCTGTCACGAACAGCGCGCGCAGGAAGCCGACGCCGTACGCCGTGTGCATGACGGGCAGCGCGACCGGCAGCATCGCGGCGGCGGAATCGGCCCGCGACACCCACGTGATGCCCGTCGCGGCGGCGAGGAACGTGGCGTACGCCGCCGGAACCGCGAGTCCGGCCAGCCAGGTGTGCGCCAGCGCCGCGAAGGCCGGGCCCGCCGCCATGCCCAGCACGAACGCCGCGGGAACCAGGTGGCGTGGCGACGACGGCCAGCCACCGCGCTTGCGGATGACGCGCACCTTCCAGAAGCCGTAGCCGAAGTACTGGCGCCACAACCCCGCGAGCGTGCCGCGGCTCCAGTAGTCCACGAGCTGGCCGGGCAGCAGGCGAATGCGGCCGCCGGAGCGCCGCAGGCGGTCGCTGAACTCGTCGTCCTGGTTGCGGACGAGCGCTTCGTCGAATCCGCCGAGCTGTTCGAACACCGCGCGCGGCCATACGCCGAACGGGAGGTGGTCCACGTCGCAGGCCTCACGCGACCAGCGGAAGCTGGCGCCGCCCACGCCGAACGGCGTGCTCATCGCCAGGGCAATGGCGCGCGCGACGAACGTCTCGCCCAGCGCGCGGACCGGTCCGCCGGCACACGCCAGCGTGTCCGAGCGCAGCGCTTCGACTCCGGCGCGCACGTAGCCCGACGGCACCCGGCAATGGCCGTCCACGCGGACGATCACGTCTCCGCGGGAGGCGGCGAGCGCGCGGTTGAGCCCCTGCGCGACGAAGCGATCCGGGTTGTCAATGAGCCTCACTCTCGGGTCGCGAGCGGCGACGCGTTCCACGAGCGAGCGCGTCGCATCGGTGGAGCAGCCGTCCGCGACCAGGATCTCCATGCGATCGCGGGGCCAGTCCTGCGCGCGAACCGCGTCGAGCGCGGCGCAGATATGGCGCTCTTCGTTGCGGACGGCGAGCAGGACGGTGACGAAGGGGTCGCGTTCCTCCGTGAGGTTCGCGCCGGGTGCGGCCAGCATCGGTGCCGCGCTCATGCTCGGCTCCTTTCGCGCGAAGACCCGGAGCGGAACAGCCCGGCCCCGAACGCGATCGCGGCGTAGCCCATGGCGCCGGCCGCGAAGACGGGAAGAAATGGAGCGCCGAGCCGCTGGGCCACGCTCCAGGCGATCGCGAGCCCCGCGGCCAGCGCGAGCACCGGCCGGGCTTCTCTCCACATCACCGGGAAGGGCAGCCGGCGGTGGAGCCTCCACGCGAACACCGACGCGGTGAATCCGTAGGCGACGCCGAGCAGGACCGCCGCGCCGTGGGCTCCCAGCGCGGGGACAAGCGTGAACGAGCCGAGCGCGACGAGCGTGATCGCCCCCCCGAAGGCGCGCGCGCGCAGCGCCTCACCGCCGGTCGCCAGGCAGGCCTGTTCGAGCAGGCCGGAGAGCGCATAGATGGGAATGCCGAGCGCCGCCAGCCGGAGCATCGCAGCGCCGTCGGCGTAGCGCGCGCCGAACGCGAGCGAGAGGATCTCGCGCGGCCACACGAGGAAGGCGATGGTCGCCGGCAGCGCCAGCAGCAGCGCGGTTCGCGAGAGCGCCGCGAGTGCGTCGCGAAACTCGGGGCTCTCGGGGCGCGAGCGGGCGAGCACCGGAAACAGGGGCCACCACAGCACGGTGAACACGCCGAGCACGGCCAGCACGAGCCGGTACGCGGCGCCGAAGAGCCCGCCGGCGTGCGCCTCGCCGAGCAGGCCCATGGCGATCAGCGGCGCCTGGGCCGAGCCGATGCCGGCGATGGCGCCGAGCGAGAAGATGGCCGAACGCGCCCAGTGCCGAGAGTCGTCGGCGTGCGGCCGGGCAAAGGAGAGCGCGCCGCGCAGGCGCAGCCGCGCCAGCGCCACGACGGCGGCGACGCCGAACGAGCCGCCCCAGAGAGCGGCGGCGAACCCGGCGCTGGGATGAGCCGGCAGCCACAGCAGGGTGGACAGCACCAACGCCGCGGCCGCCGCGACACTGCCGATCGCGAGCCCGCGGAAGTCCTCGAACGCGCGCAGCGCCCAGTCGGGAAAAGCCGCGTACGCCACGAAGAAGACCGAAGCGCCGAGCAGCGCGGAGCGCGTCTCGCCCGGCATGGGAATCACGAGCGCGGCGCCGGTGATGAGAGCGGCCAGCGCCACGCCCGCGCCCAGGCGCAGAGACAGGAAGCGGCCGGCCAGGCGCGCGGCGCGATCGGGCGCCACGCCGCGCAGCCGCGCGATCTCGCGCGCCGCGAAGCCGCCGTTGGCGGTGGCATCGCCGGCGAGCCACAGGTACTGCGTCAGCGCGAGCGCGAACGTGAACCGCCCGAACGTGCTCACGGGCAGGGCCCGCGCGCACCAGAACGACAGCCACAGCGACGCGCCGCGAGCGGCGACTTCGGACGCCACGTTCCAGGCGAGCTGGCCGGCGAAGCGATGCGACCACGACGGCGTGACGGCCACCGGGGCGGGAGTTGCCGGCGGAGCGCCGGGGACAACCAGGTGCAGTCCCTCGCGCGGCCACGCGCCTTCTTCGGCGCACGACTGCGCTTCGGGATTCTCGGCGTCGGCCGCGGCCTGCCAGGAGGCGGGAGCGCTCATGCCGCCTTCGTCTCCCGGCCGGGGCGGCCCGGAGCGACCACTTCGAACGCGAGCGCGCGGTCACGCCAGAGCAGCGCGGCGGCGGCCACCAGCCCCAGCAGCAGCCCGCCCAGCGCCATGGCGCCGCGGCGCGGCGCGCTGCGGAAGGCCGGCGGAGTCGCCGGGTCCACCACGTTGAGCACGGGGACGTCGCGGTTCTCGTCCACGCGCGCGATCTCGTACTGGCGCGTCAGCGCGATCACCACTTCCTCGCGCACGCGCAGCTCGCGCAGCAGCCGGGCCTGGTCGAGCATCAGCCGCGGCGAGCCGTCCACGTGACGGTTCGCCTCTCGGAACGATCTCAGCGCGCCTTCGGCCGAGGCCAGATCGCGCTCGGCGCCGGCGAGACGCTCCTCGATGAACCGGCGGTTCGCGCTCGCCTGCGTCATCATGGCGTGCGTCAGCAGGTCCTGCAGCGCGAAGCACACGCGGTTGGCGACCGCGGCGGCCAGCACCGGATCGCGGTCCTTCACGCCGACGCGCAACAGGTTGGTTCGGCGGTCGAGCGAGATGTCGAGCCGCTTGCGCATTTCGCGCACGGCGAGCTCGGTGCGCTGCGGGGACGGCGTCCCCTTTCGCACGTGATCGATCAGCGGCGCGGTGGCGCCCTTCTGGTCCGCGAACGGCGTTTTGAGCAGCGACACCAGCAGCCGGCGGCTGCGGATGAGGTCGGGGTAGGTGAGCGCGTTGCTGCCGCCGCCGCCCGCCTTGATGCCGAGCATTTCCGCCTGCAGCCCCAGCTGGTCCAGCGCCGACCCGCCGCCCGCGCGCGGAGCCTCGAGCACGGCGACGTTCGCGACGTAAGTGGGAGGCAGCACGAACGCCAGTCCCAGCGCCAGCGCGGCGCCGATCGCGGCGCCCGCGAACAGGCGGACGCGGCCCGACCACAGCGCCTCGCCGACGGCCCGCCAGTCGGGGCCCGCGGCCGTGCCGTCGTCCACGAGCGCCTCCTCGAATGCGCGCGATGCCGGGTGCTCGGTGACGTTGCCCGGCCGGCTCTTCGGTCCGCTGTCGCTCATTTGGCGCTCTGTCCGACGAGATAGATGGTGGTGGCGGCGCTCGCGAGGATGCTCATGAGGGTGGAGAAGTCCTTGAGGTGGTCCTTCTGCTCGTCCAGCTCGCGCGCCGGCACGATGATGCGGCTGCCGGGTTCGGGGTGGCCGCCGCGGCGCACGTGGCCCGACGGTGAGATCACCACCACGCCGCGCCGGTCGGCCTCCTGGCGGAAGCCGCTCGCCTGAGTGATGTAGAACCCGACGCCGGCGCCCTCGCGGTACAGCGCGGTGACCGGCGACTGCACGGCGCCTTCGATCCGCACGGTCGGCGTGAAGCGCGGAACGCGCAGCGAGTCGCCCGGCTGCAGCGTGATGTTGGCCGCCGCGCGCGCGTTGCGCATGGCCTGCGGCAGGTCGATCGCCAGCTTGCCGCCGTTCTCGCGGCGGAACGTGACGCCGCGCGCGTAGGCCAGGTCGGTCAGGCCGCCGGCGCGCCGCACCAGGTCGGCCACGCGCTCGTCCCGGCGCATGAGCGCGTACGTGCCGGGGAACTTCACCTCGCCCTCGATCGTGACGTACTGCTGTTCGACGAAGCCGGGATCGCGGCGGATGAACACCGCGTCGTGCGGCCGCAAGGCCGTCGCGGCCGCCTCCGTGCAGCGCGTCAGGTCGCGGTCGAGCGCCACCGTGAGCGTGTCGGCCAGCCGCGGCCACTGCGCGACGCGCGACAGCTCGGCGCGCACGGCGTAGGCATCCTCGGCCAGCCCGCCCGCCTTCATGAGCAGGTCGGCCAGCGTCATGCCGTCGAGCAGCTCGAACGTGCCGGGATTGCGGACCATGCCGTGGATGCTCACCTGCTGCCGATCACGCAGGTCCCACAGCGAGCGAATGGAAAGGTCGTCGAGCACCTGCATCTCGAGATCGTCGGACGCCGACTTCTCCAGCGCGCGCTGTGGCGAGAGGCGCAGCGAGAGCCGGGTGCTGTCGGCCTGGGTGCGCGTGAGCAGTGCGTGCTCCAGGTAGGCGTCCGTCGTGGGGCCGCCGGCCAGCGCGATCAGGTCGGAGACGCGCATGCCGGGGCGGTACTGGTAGTAGCCCGGCTTGTTGATGCCCCGTCCCGTGATGTGCACGGTGTTGGCGCGGCGGTCCGGCAGCGTGAACAGCGTGAGCGAATCGGAGTCGAACAGCGCCACGTCCGGCGCCGCCTCGGCCAGGACGGCGCGCAGCGGCACGTCCACCGCGATACGGCCCTGTCCGCGCAGGCTGTCGCGCTGGGACGCCGGAACCACGCGGTCGATCTGGGCGCGCTCGAGTTCGGCCTCGGCGAGCGGGCCGCCCGCGATGCGCATGAGGTCGCGTAGTTGCTCGCCCTCGCGCAGCTCGTAGATGCCGGTGCGGCGCGCGGCGCCGCTCAGGCGCACGCGGCGCTCGGCGGCAGGCACGAACACCACGTCGCCGTTCTGCAGGCGCGCCATCTGCGGCGCCGCCCCGCCCAGCACGACGTCGTACAGGTCCACGTGCGCCACGACTTCGCCGCCGCGCACAATGCGCACATCGCGCAGCGAGCCGTCACGCGCCGGGCCGCCGGCCGCGTAGAGCGCGTTGAGCACGCGGGACACCGAGCTGATCGTGTAGGCGCCGGGACGCACGACCTGTCCCAGCAGGAAGACCTGGATCGTGCGCAGCTTGCCCAGCGACAGGCTCACGAACGTGGTCGAGCGCTGCCCGGCCGGGCGCAGGCCGGAATAGACACGAGCCAGCGCGGCACGGATGCGCGCGCGCGCCTCCTCGATCGTCAGCCCCGACACGCCGATCTGGCCCACGTCGGGCAGCGTGACGAGCCCTTCGCGCGACACGGACAGCGTGAGCGCGAGCTGGTCGTCGCCCCACAGCGTGAGCGCCAGCTCGTCGCCGGGTCCCAGCGGGTAGTCGGCGTCCACGGGGCCGTACGACAGCGGCTCGAACGTGGCGGGCGACCAGTGGAAGATCTCGAATCCGAACGGCTCGTTCGACGGATCCGCGGCAGGTTCCGGACGGGCGACGCGAGCGGTGGTGTCGGTGGTGGCGGGCGACTCGGCGGGCGCCGCCGGGCGCGCGGAGGCGGCGCGGCGCGCCGTGCCCGAACCCTGCTGGAGCAGTCCGTCGATGGCGGCGTCCGACTGCCCGGCCTCGCGCAACTTGGCGCGCAGCTGCTCCGGGCTCATCCCCGTCTCCGCCAGCAGCGCGCGCGTGTCCGCGGCGCCACGGCGCGCGGAAGCGGTCTGGGCGTGGAGGGGAAGGGGAGCGAGTGACGTGGCGAGCAGGAGGCTCGCGAGCAACGACGTCAGCGGGCTGCAGGTGTGACGCTTCAAGGCGGACCCCTCGGATTCCGGCCGCTTTCGGCGACCGTCAAGAACGGACTTCCCGTGCGCAGGGCGCACGAGTGATGTGCCGCGGCCGGCCGCGTTCGAAACTCCGGGTGAGGACCCGCGAGGCGTGGGCACGTTCCGTCCGAGGGGTGGCCGGAGTCGTGACCGCGCGAGCGTCTGGCGCGTTCGACCTGTCTTTCATTCCGCAATGCCGGGCTCCCTGCTGCGTGAGGCGCGGCCCGTGCCTGCCGGGAACGGGGCGCCGCGAAGCATGGAGGTGCTCGACAACCCCTCTATCGGACCGGGTATTGCGGTCCTTGAGTGCAAAATGCGAGTGGCTCCGTCGCCGCTGGTGGTCCTGCCCCACCCGGCCCCTCGGGTGGCGCGCGCTTGCGGGGTCCGAACGCTCCCGGCTAGCGTATCTCCGGGAGGAAGCGTGCACCGCACTCAGACCTACACACTGGTATTCGCGGCCGTGGCGGCCCTGGTGACGCTGCTGACGGCGGTGTTCGCCTACCGGAGCCTCCACACCGCCTTCGAGCGCGAGTTCCAGTCCCGCCTCTCTCAGGTGGCGGGGATCGCCGCCTCGCAGGTGAGCCCCGACGACCTCGACGACGTGCGGCGCCTGGGCGCGGGCGGCAGTGGCTTCTTCGCCCTGCAGGCCCAGCTCGACCCGCTCTGCACGGTGACCGGCTTCTCGGATCTCGCGCTCGTGGATTCCAGCGGCGTCACGCTCTACGACGTGGTGGGCGGGGAAGGCGGCGTGGGAGCGCGCAGCGTGTTCGACTCGCTCGCGCACGACTCGCTCGCCGCCGCCTTCGGCGGCCGTCCGACCAGCGCCCGCCCTTACGATCGCAGCGGCGCCGAGACGCGCGCGGTGTTCGTGCCGGTGACGGAAGAGGGCCGCGTGCACGCCGTGCTCGTGGCCGAAGCGCAGCCTTCGTGGGACGCGGAACTGCGCCAGCTGTCGCAGAGGCTCACGCTGATCGCGGTCGTGAGCCTGGCCGCGATCGCGGTGCTCGCCGGCATCCTGCTGCGCGTCACCGGACGGCAGCTCGCGCTGGAGCGGAGGCTGACGCGCTCCGAGAACCTGGCGGCCATGGGACGGCTCACGGCCACGCTCGCGCACGAGATCAAGAATCCGCTCGCCATCATCCGCGGCTCCGCCAAGCGGCTCGGCCGGCTCGAGCCCAGGGCGCAGCGCATGGCGGACTCGGTGATCGAGGAGGTGGACCGGCTCACCCGGACCGTCGGGCGCTACCTGCAGTTCGCGCGCGTCGAGGGCGGCGGGTCGGAGCGCGGTGATTTCGCCGCGGCGCTGGAGGCCACGGTGGACCTGCTCGAGGGCGAGTTTCGCGCGCGCCGGGTCGCGCTCGTGCGCGGCGAAAGCGCGGGAAGCGCCCCGGTGGCGCTCGACGGCGAGTCGCTCAAGCAGGTCTGCCTGAACCTGCTCCTCAATGCGCTCGAGGCCTCGCCCGAGGGCGGCGAGGTGCGCGCGGGGCTGGTCACGGAGGGCGCGGGCGTGGTGCTGACGGTGTCGGACGACGGCCCGGGCATTCCCGAGGAGGTGCTCAAGCGCCTCGGTGAGCCCTTCTACACCACCAAGGCGAAGGGCTCCGGGCTGGGCCTCTTCCTGTCGCGCCGCCTCGCCGAAACGGCGGGCGGAAGGCTCGAGGTGCGCAGCCGTCCGGGCGCGGGCGCCACCATCGTCTTGTCGCTGCCCCTTCTGCGCGGTTGAATCGGCGGGGGGAAAGGACGATAACTTGCCTGCGGCCCCGCGCCGGACGCGCGGGCGGCTGGCCCGAACCCGATCCCATTCCGGAGAGCATCGTGAAGAGAAGTCTCCTGCTGCTGCTGACGGCGTGCGCGCTGCTTGTGGCGTCCACCGGCTGCTCCAAGCGCTACAAGGTGGAGATCCAGTCCGACACCTGCTGGGACGGGCTCGTCAACAACGACCAGAACATCAGCGGCTGCGGGAACTCGAGCTACAAGGTGATCGGGACTCTCGGTTGCGTGCGGATCCAGAAGCGAACGGTCGCCGGCTACATCCGCGTGCGCATCGACGGCCGCGCCTGGTCCGAGGAAACCGCGGCGCTCGGCGTCGTGCAGGTATGCAACTAGAGGGTTGTGCTCCGAAGATTGGTGAGAGTGCCGGGCGATCTCCTTCGGGTGGCCGCCCGGTTCTCGTTTTTCAGGCGGCGTACTTGAGCGTGTGCCGGGTTCCGCGGGGCATCTCGCGCGTGGTGACCTTGCCCCAGTAGTACTCCTCCCAGCGCTGTGGCTGGTCCACCCGGGAAGGGAACACGCGCTTCTTC
>JADLGX010000293.1 GCA_020849095.1 Candidatus Eiseniibacteriota bacterium | reverse complement strand
TGTCCGGGCGGAACTCGAAGTGCCCTTCCTTCCACGTGAAGATCTTGTACGCGGCGCCTTCGCCCTCGCGATGGCTCTCGTCGAGCGCGTTCACGATCTGGCCATGCTCGAAGAACAGGAACACGCGCCGGTTCTCGTGCGAAACGACGAGCGCGCCGGTCGCGCCGTTCAGCATGAGCAGCTGGCCCAGGTCGAACAGGCTCAGCAGGCCCAGTTCGCCCGCGAGAACCGGGGCGCCGGCCATCAGGCCGCCTGCGCGCGCGGAGGCTGTGCGCCGCCCGGCGGCGCGATGCGCTCGAGCGCGGGCAGCAGGTCCTTGCTGGACAGGTGGGCGATCGCGTCCTCGGGCGCCACGATGCCGTCGCGCACCAGCGCCATGACCGCTTCGTCCATGGTCTGCATGCCTTCCTTGCGGCCCGTCTGAAGGACGGACTGCAGCTGGAAGGTCTTCTTCTCGCGGATCAGCGCCGAGACGGCCGGAGTGCCGATCAGCACCTCGAGCGCGAGCGCGCGGCCGCCGCCGTCGCGCTTGCGCAGCAGGCGCTGCGCGAGCACGCCCTTGAGCGATTCGCTCAGCATGAGGCGCGCCTGCGCCTGCCGCTCGCCGTCGAACGAATCGAGGATGCGGTCCACCGTCTGCGTGGCGCTCATGGTGTGCAGCGTGGCGAACACCAGCTGGCCCGTGGCGGCGGCGGTCATGGCCAGCGCCATGGTCTCCACGTCGCGCATCTCGCCGACCATGATCACGTCCGGGTCCTCGCGCAGGGCGCCGTGCAGCGCCTTGGCGAAGCTGGGCGTGTTGCGTCCCACTTCGCGCTGCGTGATCAGGCACTGCTTGTTGACGTGCTTGTACTCGATCGGGTCCTCGATCGTGAGGATGTGCTTCTTGCGCGTGCGGTTGATGTGGTCGAGCAGCGCGGCCAGCGTGCTCGACTTGCCCGTGCCGGGAGGGCCGGTGCACACGATGAGTCCGCGCGGCATCTCGGTCAGCTTGATCAGGTGGTCGGGCAGCCCGAGCTGGTCCATGGACAGGATGTTGCTGGGCAGCATGCGGAACGCGCCCGCGGGTCCCTTGCTCTGCTCGTAGATGTTGCAGCGCGCGCGCACCACGCCGGGCACTTCGTACGAGAAGTCCACGTCCTTGTTGGCGTCGTACCGGGCGCGGATCGGGCCGTCCATGATCTCGAACAGCAGCATCTCGCTCATTTCGCGAGTGAGCGGCTCGTACGGGATGGGGGTGATCTCGCCGTTGATCCGCACCATGGGAGGGGAGCCGGTCGTCATGTGCAGGTCGGAAGCCCCCTGCTCCTTGACCAGCTTGAGGATGGCGTCGATGCGTGCCATGCGTCCCTGTCTCCCGGCAGTTGCGTCGTCGGCCGGCGGCGGCCGCGAACGGGTAACGAGTTCGCAGGAGTCTTCGGCCTTCGGGCAGGGGGACTGCACCCCGGAGTGGCGCGGCCGAGAATGAAATCCCGCCATGGTGCGGGCACCCCTCTTGCCCTTACCATGTTCGACCACTCGTCCCTGGCAGGCCCGGGTGGGCCGGCCGCAGTTCCAGCAACGCCTTCGCCGTCCGTCCCAACCTCCCGCGAATGGGTGGTTTGGCCGTCGGCCGGAAGGCATCCACATCTCCACCGAAAGGTCACGCACCCGCATGCGCCCCACGATCGCATCGCGAGCCCTCGTGGCTTCCTGCAAGCGCCTCGTTGCGCTTTCTGCACTGGTCGCCCTCTCGCTCACGGCCGCAACAGCTTGGGCGGACGTCGTCATGTACCGCGTCAACGCCGGCGGGCCCGAAATTCCGGCCCTCGATTCCGGCCCGGCCTGGGGGGCGGACCAAAACGTTCCCTTCGCCTCGCCCTACGTGAACGCCGCCGCCACCACCGACCAGATCTTCACGCGCAGCGCGCCGGTCGGAACGCCCCACGCCTCGGTGCCGGCCTACGTTCCGCTGGCGATCTTCGACGACGAGCGCTGGGACCCGGCCGACCCGACCGAGCTGCAGTGGGAGTTCCCCGTCCCGAACGGGCTGTACCGTGTGAACCTCTACATGATGGAGGGCTACGCCGGCACGCAGTTCCCCGGGGCGCGCATCCTCAACGTGCTCGCCGAAGGGGTCGCACGCCTCTCGGGCTACGACATCTTCGCGCTGTACGGCGGCTACACGCCCGCGCGCGAGACGTTCGACGTGTCCGTCTCCGACGGCAACCTGACGGTGATGCTGCAGCACGTGACGGACGATCCCGCCATCCGCGGCATCGAGATCATCGCGCTCAACGCGGCCGGCTTCATGGGGGTCGCGCCCAGTACGCTGCACTTCGGCTCGCGTCTCGTGGGGACGCTGTCGCCGCCGCAGGACGTGACCGTCACCAACATCGGCGGCCCCGGCGACCCGGCGCTGCAGATCACCTCCATCTCGATCCCGCCGGGGTTCCTGCACAACCTGTCGCCGCAGGTCCTGGCGCCGGGCGAGGCGCGCACGTTCCAGGTGCGGTTCTCGCCGGCCTCGGCCGGGCTGGCCACCGGAACGCTGGCCATCTCGCACGACGGCTCCGGCGGCCCGGTGAACATCTCGCTCGACGGCACGGGCGCCACCAGTTTTCCGGTGGGCTTCGGCAAGGGTGAAGTGGCGGGCGCGCAGCGCACCAATCCCACGTCGCTGCAGTTCGGGCCCGATGGCCGGCTGTACGTGGCCTGCCGCGACGGCCGCATCTGGGCGCACACCGTGCAGCGCACGAGTGCCAACCAGTACGGCGTCACCGCGACCGAGCTGATCGAGGTGGTCAACGCCATTCCCAACCACGACGACGACGGCGCGCCCAACCCGTCGGTCGCCAACCGCCTCATCACGGGCATCCTGGTCAAGGGCACGCCCACGGATCCCGTCATCTGGGTGACTTCGTCCGACCCGCGCATGAGCGTGGCCAACGACATCAACCTGGACACCAACTCGGGCATCCTGTCGCGCCTGGATCGCGTTCTCGGCAACTGGGTGCGTCACGACGTCGTGCGCGGCCTGCCGCGGTCCGAGGACGACCACATGACCAACGGCATCGCGCTCGACACGCTCACGAACACCATGTACGTGTGCCAGGGCGGCAGCTGCAACATGGGCGCGCCGTCGCTCAACTTCTCGTTCCTGCCCGAGTACGCGCTCACCGCCGCGATCCTGTCGGTGGACCTCGACGCGATCGGCGGCGGCACGTACGACATTCCCACGCTCGACGACGAGGACCGCGCCGGCGCGGCCGACGCCAACGACCCGTTCGGCGGCAACGACGGCAAGAACCAGGCGCGCATCGTGCCCGGCGGCCCCGTGCAGGTGCATTCGCCCGGCTGGCGCAATCCCTACGACGTGCTCATCCACACCAACGGTCACCTGTACTCGATCGACAACGGCCCCAACGCGGGCTGGGGCGGTCCGCCGATCGGCGCGGGCCCGGGCGGCACGTGCACCAACGGCGACAACGACAACGACAGCTTCACGTACCAGGACAACATGCACATGATCCCGGGGCCGGGCTACTACGCCGGGCACCCGAACCCCACGCGCGCCAGCACCGCGAACACGTTCAACCCGACCAACCCGCAGTCTCCCGTGCCCGCCGGCGACCCGCAGCAGTGCGAGTACCGCGTGCCGGGCTTCGACGGCTCGATCGCGCGCTGGTGGGCCTCGACCAACGGCATCGTGGA
>JADLGX010000292.1 GCA_020849095.1 Candidatus Eiseniibacteriota bacterium | reverse complement strand
GCGGTGGACTCCAGCTCGCGGCGCACGCGGCGCTCGCGGGAGATCAGGCTGTTCAACGCGAGCCCGCCCATGGACATCAGCGTCACGTCGAGCTGCACCGTGTGCAGCGTGGTCATGATGTGCGAGAGCGAAAACTCCGCCAGCAGAAACTCGCCGCGCACCACGCCGAACGCCGCCGCCGCCAGCACCGCCACCGTGGCGGCGGTCACCCGGCGGCTGAACCGCGTCGCCGCCCACATCACGATCGAGACGCCCAGCCCCAGCCACGGAATGCGTTCGCGGTTCTCGCCGAACTGCGGCGACATCAGCCCGCCCAGGCTCAGCAGGGCCGTGGCCACCACGAGCGCCACGCGCTCCAACGCGCCACCGGGTTCGGGCCGCGAGTCGCGCGACTCGGACGGCGCCAGCCACATGAGCAGCGCGGGCAGCAGCACGACCATGCTCGTCGTGTCGCACAGCCACCAGTTGAACCAGAACAGCAGCGGAGAATCGAAGCGCAGCGGCACGCCGGTGGACAGCGCGAGCAGCGTGCCGAACGTGGCGCCCGTGACGGTGGCGACACAGCCGGCGAGCAGCACCGCCAGCGGAACGTCGCGCGCGCGCGACATGGCCGACGTGACGCCGGCGCGGCGCAACAGCGCGAACGCCACGGCGCACTCCAGCGTGGTGCCCGCCGCCGAGATGAGCGGCGCCGAGAGCGGCACCGGCGTCTTGGGCCAGGTCACGAGGAAGTCGGCCAGGTACAGCAGCGGCAGCGCGCGCCAGCCGAACGTCAGCAGCGCGGCGGTCCCGATCGCGATGGGCGGATACCAGAGGACGGGCTCGATGTCGCCCTGCAGGAAGTAGACGGCGGCGCCCATCGCCAGGTAGCCCGCGAACCACAGGGCCGCTTCCCACCCGGTCGGCCGGCGGCCCGGCCGCGCCGATGTCATCCGCGCGGCCTCAGGATGGCGATACTGGCCGTATGCCCGTGCATGAAGTTGCGCTCGCCGACCGGGCCGATCTCGCCGGCGCAGAACATGCCGCTCACCGGTACGGGGCCGCGCAGCGCGGACTGCAGGCAGGCGATGTCGTGATGCGGCTGGCCGAAAAGGTTCGTGCCGCGGCCGTTGCACTCGAACAGCACCGCGGCCTCGGCGCGCACGTCGAACTCCTGCGGCGCGAGCAGCATTTCGAGGTCCTCGGTGGCGGCCTGCGCGTCGCGCACGTGCAGGCGGATCTTCTCGCGCAACCGCACGTGGTCGGCCACCGCGATCGCGCCGCGCTCGCGGTCGGCGCCGAGCAGGTTGCGGATCAGGTAGTCGCCGCGGCCGCTGGCGTCGCCGCGCGCGGGGCGGCCCACGAAGAGTCCCTGGTCGAGCCGGTGGCGGTCGCTCTCGGGCACCGAGCGCAGCACTTCCTCGGCGCGCTCGAGCGCCGGCTGGCCGTCGAGCGTGAGGATCACGTTGCCCTCGACGTGCGTCACGTCGAGCGCCGGACCCACGGGGGCGCAACCCTGCGACACCACCACGTCCGCGCGAATGTCGCCGTGCAGAGAGATCGCGAAGCCGCCCTCGGCCGAGATCCACTCGTTCAGGAACACCACGTTGGAGCGCGGCTTCATGCCCGCGCTCGCCATGCCGCCCACGACCCGCACGCCGGGCGCGTGGCGGTGGAACTGCGCCAGCACGCGCTCCATGTCGAGCGAGAAGGGATCGCCGCACATGAGCACCACTTCGGAGCCGCGAGCGCCGGGGGCGGCCATGTCGAACGCGGGCACGTCGTCCATGGGCTCGCGCCACACGTCGTGCAGCATCACGAACGGCTGCACGCCCACGCCGGGCAGCCGCCCCGCGATCACGCTCAGCGCGACGCCGGTCTCGATCTCGCGTTCGCGCGCCACCACTCCTCGCGCGCTCGCGCCGGCCAGCGTGCCGGGCTGCAGTTCACGCTTGAGCGTCACCGCGATGGCCTCGGCCTGCGCCACGTGCGCGGTGGTGAAGAACGCCAGGCACAGGTCCACCGGCACGGGACCGAGCTTCTCGCGCACGACGGCCGCCAGCTCGGCGGCGGCCTGCGCGCCGTCGGCGTTGTCCGACACCGCGCACGCCCAGCGCATCGTGGCGCCGGGTTCCGGGCTCATTCGCTCAGTTCCCGCGCAGGATCTCGCGCGCGATCACCATGCGCTGGATCTCGCTGGTGCCCTCGCCGATCTCCATCAGCTTCACGTCGCGGTGCATGCGCTCCACGGGCAGGTCGCGGCAGTAGCCCATGCCGCCGTGGATCTGGATGGACTTGTCCGTCACCCAGTTGCCGATCTCGCTGGCGTACAGCTTGGCCATCGAGGCTTCCTTCACGAAGCTCAAGCCCGCGTCCTTGAGCACCGCGGCGTTGTACACCAGATGGCGCGCGGCCTCGATCTTCATGGCCATGTCGGCGAGCATGAACTGGATGGCCTGGAAGCTCGCGATCGGCTGGCCGAACTGATGTCGCACCTTGGCGTACGACAGCGCGTGCTCGTAGGCGCCCTGCGCCACGCCCAGTGCCAGCGCGCCGATCGAGATGCGCCCGCCCTGCAGCGTCTTCATGAACGCCTTGAAGCCGCCGGTCTGGTCGCCCAGCATCTGGTCGGCGGGAATCAGGCAGTCCTCGAACACGATCTCGACCGTGTCCGAGCCGCGCAGGCCCATCTTCTTTTCCTTCTTGCCCACGCGAAAGCCCGGCGTCGCCGTGTCCATGATGAACGCCGAGATGCCGTTGGCGCCCTTGCTGGCGTCCGTCACGGCGGTGAGCGTCACGTACTTCGAGTAGCTGGCGTTCGTGATGTAGATCTTGGAGCCGTTCACGAGCCAGCCGCCGTCCACCTTCACGGCCTTGGTCTG
>JADLGX010000291.1 GCA_020849095.1 Candidatus Eiseniibacteriota bacterium | reverse complement strand
CTCGATCACGTCGGTGCGGGTTACCGACATCTCTCGCGGATTGTCCTTGGGGATCACCTGCTCGTAGTTGGGGTACTGCCCCTCGATCAGGCGGCCGTAGACCTGGACCTGGTACTCACCGACCTGCGTGGCGAAACCGATGTGGTTGCGCGCGTCGGCGATGCGCATCTCGACCGGGCTGGTGGCCTCATTCGCGAACTTGGCGACCGAGTTGAGCACACGGCTCGGCACGATGATGCCGTCCTTGGACAGTTCGCCGAACGCGCCCTTGCGCGAAGTGCGCGCGAGGCGGTGTCCGTCGGTGGCCACGAACGCGATGAACTTGTCGTTGCCGTGCACGTACACGCCGTTCAGCTGCGGACGGGCGGGCTCGGTGGACGCGGCGTAGGCGGAGCGCTCGATCAGTCGGGCGAGCACGTCACCCTCGAGCGTGACGCGCATGTCGCCCTTGAGTTCGGGAACGCGCGGGAATTCGTCGGCCGGCTGCGCGGGAAAACGCGACCAGCCCTTGCCGTCGGCATAGCGCACTTCGCACTGGCTGCCGTTCATCGAGAGCGACAGGGCGCCCTTGGGCATCTTGCGGACGACGTCGCTGAAATGCCGGGCGAGGACACAGCACTTGCCCGGAGTGCGGACAGCGCAGGGAACCAGGACCGAGGTGCCTTCGTCGAGGTCCGTTCCGGTGACACGGAGGCCCTTGCTGTCGGCCTCCAACAACACGCAACTCAGCAGCGGCTGGGTGCTTTTCTGCTGAACCGATCCCAGGGCGCGGCCCACCGCAAACGCGAGGTCGCCCTGCTGGATGGTGAGGTCCATACGGTCACTCCCTGACAGGTAGGAACTTCATGTCCGGCCGCAGCTTCCACCGCCGCGGAGGGATCCTTCCGGGGGGCTGGTCGGCGGGCCGCTGCATCATAGGCAGCGCCTCAAAACGCTGCAAGCGATTTCATGCCGCCCCGACTGGTTCTAACTGCTTTAATTTCAATAATTAAAAGAGATAGAAACAGTAGGAGCTGTGGTCTTGGTGGAGAACTCGGGATTCACCCGCCCAATCCGCTGTCCCGCATCGGGTTGGAGTCGCCGGAGAGGCTGGGGAGAACCCCTCCCTTATCCACGACGACTGAACGCCGCGGCTCGGGTGGGTGGGTTCTCCCCAACCATCCACAGGTTATACACGCCTATCCCGAAGCCAACGTGGAAATGAGTCCGTTGATCTTCTCGCGGAAGGCGTCCTCGCTGTTGATCCGTTCACCGATCTTCTCGCACGCGTAGAGCACCGTCGTGTGGTCGCGGCCACCGAAGACGCGGCCGATCTCGGCCAGGCTGAGGTCGGTCAGCTGACGCATGAGGTACATCGCGACCTGCCGGGGCAGAGCGATGATCTGCGTGCGCCGCTTGCCCACGATGGCCTCCCCCTTCACGCCGAACTTGTCCCCCACCGCGGCCAGGATGCGATCCGGCGTGAGGTGGTCGGGTTCGGCGTTGACGTACTGGGCCAGCACGTCCTCGGCGAGTTCCAGCGTGATCTCCTGGTGCGTGAGCGAGGAGACCGCGAGGAGCCGCACCAGACAGCCCTCCAGATCGCGCACGTTGCCCCGAATGCGGTCCGCGAGCAGCAGGAGCACATCGTCCTGCAGGCGCAGTCCGGCGCCTTCCTGCTCGCAGCGGTTGCGCAGGATGGCGATGCGCGTTTCGAGGTCCGGCTGCTTGATGTCGGCGATGAGTCCCTGGTTGAAGCGCGAAATGAGCCGTTCCTCGAGCCCCTGGATGTCCTTCGGGGCCTTGTCCGCGGTCACCACGATCTGCTTGTGGGCGTCACGCAGCGCGTTGAACGTGTAGAAGAACTCCTCCTGCGTGCTCTCCTTGCCGGCCAGGAACTGCACGTCGTCGATCAGCAGCAGGTCGACGTTCCGGTACTTGTTGCGGAACGCCAGCGTCTGGCCGTGCTGAATCGCGAAGATCATTTCGTTCGTGAAGCGCTCGGCCGGCACGTAGTGCACACGCGCATCCGGCCGCGAGTGCTTCAGGGCGTGGCCGACCGCGTGCAGCATGTGCGTCTTGCCCAGGCCGGAACCGCCGAAGATGAACAGCGGGTTGTACACCTGGCCGGGCCGTTCGGAGACCGCACGACAGGCGGCGTGCGTGAATCGGTTGCTCCCTCCGACGATGAACGAATCGAACGTGAGGCGGGGATTGAGCGCGCTCTCGAGCCACAGCCGGCCGCTGGGATTGGCGTTGCGGACCGGATCCTGGGACGCCGCCGCCTCAGGCCGCTGCTCGGGCGCCGAAGGGGGCGCGGGAACGGTCTGGGGCAGATGGGCCACGGGCTCGCGGGGGGTGAAGCGAATGTCGGGGTTCGTGCCGAGAATCTCGCGGAAGGCTCCGCGAAGGGTTGAGAGGTGGTGTTCGTGGATCCAATCCACGAAGAAGGCGTTGGGAACTTCGAGATCCACCAGCTGGGGGCTGACCTCACGCGCCACGATCGGGCGGAACCAGGTTTCGAAAGCCTGGGGGCTCGTGAGTTGGCTCTTCACAGACAGGAGGACCTGCTCCCAGAGACGCGTCTGCTCCTCCGGTTGCACTGGCAGGACGGCCATTTCTACGGTCCTTGCAGAATGGTTTTCACTTTTATCCACAAAGCCCGAAGCGGGGAGAGTTGCACTCAATCGCGGCTTCCGGCTTTGCGGGGGGGCATCTTGTGGAAATCCATCACCACACTTATCCACAGGGAACTGATCAGCTCTAAAACACGGCAAACAAAATCGTTAACCCTTGTTTTGCCTGCTTTCCTCCACAAGTTCTCCACCGCTTTCGGTGCTCGTGGCGCGGCGAGACGGGGAAAGTGCTCCCCGGCCGTTCCGGACACATGCCGCAAGCGATTGTCAGACAGTGGTTTGTAGGTTTAGTTGAGGGCTTCCGCCTCGGGCGGTGTCGCCCGCGCCAACGGAAGGGCCGACAGGCTAGCACCGCGCCCGAGCGAGGTACAAGGCGCGAAAAAATGCGCCACAATGCATTAAATCACAACGGGTTGCGGGTTCGCCCCCGGGCCCTCTCCGGAAACGGTTTGGCGCGCGTTCGCGTCAGAACGGGAAGTTCGCTCCCAGCGTGAACTTGAGGTCGTCGCGGATCTCGTCACTGACCCCGACCTGCAGCGCCGCCACCACCCGGACATCGGGCCCCGGCGCATATTCGACGCCGAAGCGAACCGGGAGGGAGACGTCGGTCTTGTTCCCCGCCGCCAGGTCACTGCGCGAGAACAGGAGCGCGGCTCCGGCGAAGGGGGAGAGGTGGGAATTGCCCGCCAGCGCGACCGGCCGGCTCATCACGAGCGTCGGCCCCACGGAGAGGACCGTGAAGTCGTCCGCCGAGCTGACCCCGATCGCGCCGCCGATCGAGAGATCGAGCGGAAACGTGGGGCTCACGCGCGCGACGAGGACCTTGACGTCGCCGCCCAGCTGGATCGACGTGCGGTTGACGTTGCTCACGCTCACGCGCGAGGCGCCCCCCTGGAAGCCGAAGTCCACGCCGGGGTGGAAGCTGAGGCGCAGGTGGCCGAGCAACTCCGACTCGCTCTTGCTGAACGAGAGGTAGCCGCCACCGAGCCGGCTGTCGAGCGCGATGGGCTGCGCGGAGGTGAACTGTCCGAAGACCTGGGCGCGCGCGACGGGCGCGGCCATCGCCAGCACGAGGCCGGCGCAAGCGATGATGATCCGCTTCACGATGATTCTCCCTGAATCCTGCGACGTTCATCCATGAACACGCGGGGAGCTGCACGCGCACCGTGCCAACCTTGCGCGTTCCGGTCAAGCGGAACCTTGCCGTTGCGGCCCCGGCCGTGATACCTGCGCAGGATGAAACTGCTCTCCGACTTCGATGGCGTGTGGACGCACCCGCGCGAGGAATCCCGCGTGCAGGGTGAGATCGTGGATGCGTTGCTGATCGAATGGGCTCCGGCCCACCTGCGCGACGGCGTCGCGCTGTGGGTGGCCGACGCCCGCCGCGCGGTGCTCGCCGAGCCCGACCGCTACGGCTGGGCGCCGGGCGGGCGGCTCTCCGCGTTCGCGGACGAGGATCCGTTCGCCGAGCACAGCGCGCTGCTGCACTACATCCACCTGCACGCCGGCGAGGATCCCGTCGCCGCGGCGCTGCACGATGCCGTGCTCGCGCCGGGGCACGACTCGCTCGAGGCGTTCGGGGGCGCCGCGCATGCCGAGGCCGTCGCCCGCGTCGAAGGCTCGCGCGGGCCGGGCGTGCTGCCCAGCGCCGCCGCCTCCGGCCGCCGCATGCTGGATGCGGGCGTCGAGATCGTGGTGGTGTCCAACTCCGGCCGCGAGAAGCTCGACCGCTGGTTCGCGCACGCAGGACTGCCGCACGTCGTCCATCCGGCGAGCGAGCCCGGTGCGCTGCGCCTGCGCGGCGGCGCGCGCAAGTTCGTGCTCGACCCCGGGCGCGTGGCGATCGAGCGCTTCGGGGAGCTCGCCGTCGAGACGGCGCGCCCGTTCTACGAGAGCATCCTGCGTGAAGAGGCGCCGGACGCCGTGGTGGGGGACGTGTTCTCGCTCGATCTGGCACTGCCGCTGTTCCTGCGCCGGACCGAACCCGCGTGGCGCCACGTGCGACTCTTCTGGCTGCTGCACGACTACTCGCCCGCGCGCATCCGCGAACAGCTGGCGCGGCACGCACCCGAGGTGGAGCCGCTCCCGGACGGGCTGGCGGGGGTCGCCTCGGCGCTGCTGGGCTGAACGATCAGTCGGGCAGGACGAAGAAGGCCGACGCCCAAGCCGCGCGATGGACGAAGCCGAGGCGGCGGTACAGGGCGAGCGCGGGCGTGTTGATGTCGTTCACGAACAGGCACGTCTGGCGCGCCCGCGTCATGAGCCGCAGGCAGAGTTCCGCCAGCGCGCGCGTGGCGATGCCCTGGCCGCGCAGCGCCGGCGGCGTGTACACGCCCGACACCTGCGCGGCGTCGGCCGTCAGCGCGCTCACGCTGGAGCGGAAGCACAGCCCGCGCGAATCGCGCCACACGTACGTGTGGCCGTCGCGGCAGTCCTCCTCGGCGCGCCGCGCGTAGGTGACCGCATCCACCTCGCGCGGATCCTCGAGCAGTTCCTCGGCGCGCAGCGCGGCGCCGGTCTCGTAGACGAGCGAGTAGTCCTCGCGCCGCGCCGGCCGCAGTTCCGGAAGCCGCGGGAAGTCCGGAAGCGCGGAGGGCTCCAGCGACAGGTAGCTCTGCTGGCGCACCAGGCGCGGCTCGTGGGGGCTGCCCGGAAACCGCTCGAGCATCGCGGCCACCATCGCGGACGGACCGATCACCTGGAACCGCCGCGGCAGGCGCTCGAGCCGGCCGGAGGCCAGCGCGCCGAGCGCGCGCGCGCCATCGGTGTCGTCGCCCGCCGGGAGCACGGCGCCCGAGTGCCCGCCGAGGTAGAGGAGCGCGGTGATGCGGCCGTCGCGGCGCGCGGCCCAGTACTCGTCGCGCGGGCGGGCCAGCGCGTCGCGGAGCACCAGCGCCATCAGGTACACGTTCAGCACCGGGTCGGCGTCGAGGAACGTCACGACGTCCGGCACGTCGGCGGGGCCGAGGCGCTCGATCACTGGCGCGGGAGTGGTGTGTGTTCGGGTCATGTGCGAGGCCTCGTGGAGTGCGCCCACTCTACTTCGCGTGCGCTCCGTGTTGCCAGTTGTGGCGCGCCATCATTGACCATTTCGCGCGCGCGCACCTAGCATCCCGGCACGGAGGCGGCATGACCGAGATGGTGATGGTGATCGAGGACGAGAAGGAAATCCGCGACCTGCTGCAGTACAACCTCGAGCGGGCCGGATGGAAGGTCGCCACGTTCGCCGACGGTGAAAAGGGGCTCGACCAGATCTTCGCCTCCCGTCCCGATGCGGTGATCCTCGATCTCATGCTTCCCGGCAAGAACGGCCTGGAGATCCTGCGCGAAGTGCGCGGCGAGCCCGCGACGGCCGATCTGCCCGTGCTGGTGCTGACCGCGCGCGGCGCCGAAATGGACAAGCTGCTGGGCTTCGAGCACGGCGCGGACGACTACCTCACCAAGCCGTTCAGCCCGCGCGAGGTCGTGGCGCGCGTTCGCGCCTTGCTGCGCCGCGCCAAGCCGCAGGCGGGCTCCGCGGCGATCGAACGCGGAGGGCTGCGCATCGATTTCGACGCGCGCGAAGTGTCCGTGTCCGGACGAAAGCTGACCCTGACGCCGCGGGAGTTCGACCTGCTCGCGTTCCTGGCCCGCCATCCGGGGCGCGTCGTCTCGCGCGACGAGCTGCTGCGCAAGGTGTGGGGGTACGACTATCTGGGGGAGACGCGCACGGTGGACGTTCACGTGCGGCGGTTGCGCATGAAGCTGGGCGTCGAGCCGTCGTTCATCGAGACGGTGACGGGTGCCGGCTACAAGTTCACCACGCCGCAGGGCTGAGTGGGCCCGGCCGTGATCCGCTCGCTCCGCTCGCAGCTGTTCGTCGCGACCGCGATCGTGCTCCTGCTGACGATGGTGGCGCTGCTCGTGTCGCTGGCGGGCGTCGAGAGGCGCTGGTTGCAGGCGCGCAACGCCGAGTCGCTGCAGCGCACCGCGCGCGAGGTGGCGCTCGTGCTGCGCGACATGGGTTCGGTCCCCGCCGACACGCTGGCCGCCCGGCTGGGCGCCGCCGACGCGGCGGGCAACTGCCGCATCACGCTGATCGCGAGCGACGGCCGCGTCGTCGCCGATTCGCGCGCGGACGCCAGCACGCTCGAGAATCACGCCGCACGCCCCGAGGTGCGCGCGGCGCTCGCGGGTGGCGCTGGCGTGGCGGTGCGCCACAGCCAGAGCCTGGGCGTGGACCTGCAGTACGCGGCGGTTCCCATGTTCGGCGCCGCGCCGTGGGCCGTGGTGCGAGTGGCCGAGCCGCTCGAGATGGTCCGCGCGCTCGACCGTTCGCTTCTTCGCGTTTCGGCGCTCGCGGTCGTGATCGTCCTGCTCGCGTCGTTCCTGCTGGCCTTCTGGGTGAGCGGCCGGTTCGCTTCTCGCGTCGGCGCGCTGGAGGCCGTTTCGGCGCGCATCGGCGCCGGGGACATCTCGGTCCGGGCGCTGGAGCTGCCCGCCGACGAACTGGGACGGCTCGGCTCCGCGCTCAACCGCATGTCGGCCGAACTGCGGGACCGGCTCGGCGCGCTCGAACGCGAACGTGACGAGCGCGAACACATCCTCGCGCACATGACGGACGGCGTCGCGCTGCTCGACGCCACCAACCATCTCGTGCACGCGAACGCCAGCTTCGTCGAGCTGCTCGGCGCGGTCGGGCCCGTTTCCAGCGGAGCGCCGTTCGCCGAGCTGGTGCGCGCTCCCGAGCTCGAGGACCTGCTCACGCGCGCCCGCTCCGGGCAGAACACCGTGGAGGCCGACCTGCGGCTGTGGTCGCCGCGCCAGCGCTTCGTGCGCGCGGTCGCGACGCGGCTCGACGCCGAGCGCGGCGAGGTGCTGCTCGTGCTGCACGACCTCACCGAGGTGGAGCGCGTGCACCGCATTCGCCAGGACTTCGTGGCCAACGTGTCGCACGAACTGCGCACCCCGCTCACCTCGCTGCGCGGCTATGCCGAGACGCTTCTCGACGGCGGGCTCGAGGACGAAGCGCGCCGCGAGGGCTTCGTTCGCGTGATCCGCGATCAGGCCGAGCGCCTGCAGGCGCTGGTGGACGACCTGCTCTCGCTCGCGGAACTGGAGCGGCCCGAAGCCGGGCTTCGCGCCGAGCGCTTCGACCTGCGCGCGCTGCTGGCCCGCCAGGTCGGGTTGTTCCGGGCGGCGGCGGATCGCGCGGGGCTCGCGCTGGTCCTGGAGGAGGGCGAGCCGCTCGAACTGGCGGCGGATCGCGCCCGCCTCGAGCAGGTGGTCGCCAACCTCCTCGACAACGCCGTCAAGTACACCGAGCGGGGCGGCATCACGGTGCGGGCCGGGGAAGAGGGGGGCCGGGTGTGGTGCGAGGTGGAGGACACCGGGCCGGGCGTTCCGCCGGACGACCAGTCGCGCGTTTTCGAGCGTTTCTACCGCGTGGACAAGGCCCGCTCCCGCGACAAGGGCGGCACCGGCCTGGGCCTGTCCATCGTGAAGCACATCCTGGCCCTGCACCGCGGCGAAGTGTCGCTGCGCAGCGAGCCCGGCGCCGGCAGCACCTTCCGTTTCGAGCTTCCGCGGACCTGACCCGCGGCGGGCCGGCGCGGACGTATTGCCGGATTCACATGCCGTTCATGCGGCGTTAACACCGCTCGGGCACTGTCGCTCGCGACGAGTTGCGGCTTCTCCGGCCGCGCGATCGCGACCCACTTCCTGAG
>JADLGX010000290.1 GCA_020849095.1 Candidatus Eiseniibacteriota bacterium | reverse complement strand
TCAGAAGAATCAGCTTCACTTCGCTGCGCCTCGCAGCGCCACGCCACGCATCGCTCCGCCTCGCCTCGCCTCGCCTCGCCGTCGCGGCGCGTCCTGCTCATCCTCGCAGCAGGCAGTCGACAACGACCGGGATGATCGAAAACCCGAAGACCACGGCCGCGCCGACCAGAATCATCAGCAGCCACGCCCACCACGGCTCCGTGCGCGTCGGCAGCTCTCGCCTGCAGAAGCACGCCGGTCCGCAGTTGCGATGGAGCCGCGGGTGCCAGTCTTCGTCGCGATCAGCACGAAGCTCTCTCGGGTTGATGCTGCGCTCTTTCGTCGAGCGAGTGGCGCCGACTGCATGCCGACTCCGCGAGTCGAATCGCAGCAGCAGCAGCACGCCGGCCAGCGCGAGCCACAACCCCATTGCAGGCTCGGGAACAGCGCGGCGCTGAACCTGCACGTCGTAGCGAATCTGCTCGCCGGCTTCGAACGCCCAGAACCACCACGATTGGTCGCCCGTCACACCGATCGGCGTCTCGGCCCGCCACCAGGCGACGCCGCCCAGGGGAAGATCCTCGACGCCGATCAGCGTGAACGGGCTGGGAGGGAGAGGAGTGCCAGATACGCCCGACCTCGCGCGGAGTTCCGCACGATCCGGCCACACGTCGCGCTCGAGGGTCGACTCCCACTCAGCGCGGAGCACGACCTCGATGCGATCGGGCGTGTGAAGTAAGGGGAGCGTCGCGAGGGCCTCGAACTGGTCTACCGACTCTGGCCCCTGGGGGATCCAGAGTCCGCCGGTTGTCGAGCGGTTGGCGCCCCATCCTGGCGTGCTCGGGTTGTTCCACCATGGCGGCTGGAACGTGGCGAGGCAAACAAACGTGATGGTGATGAGTCCGTTCATCGAAGCAACCTCCGTATTCGTGACTTCCAGGCGGCGAATCACATCCCCAACTGCTGAAGCTTGAGCGTGGCGTCGCGATGCTGCTCGCGGAACGACTTCTTCCACGCGGACAGCGGGTGATCGAGATACGCCGGCGTGAAGCCGAGCGCTCGCCGATCGCCACGATCGGTCATGTTCTGTCCGGTCAGGCCGCTGACGTCGCCCGACGCCTGGCAGGGCGGGGGGCGGAGAGCTTGCGGCGCTTGGCTTCGGCCAGAACCAAAAAGGTGAACTGCCCAACCATTGAGCGGCAGTCTTCCTTGGCCATTCGCTCCAACAGTGCGATCACGCCCGGCTGGAGCTTGAAGTTTGCTTGCTTGCGGCTTGGTTCCTTTGCATTCATACCCGCACGCTACCTTGGCGGTAGTGCTGGCGTCAACCACAAACTCTAGAAAATAGCACAGACGTATCACTCGTGATACCGTTGTGGTAGCGTTAGTCTTTGGCGTGCAAAGGGTTGCAACGGCCAGCAGGGAGCAAAAAAAATCTTCGCGTGTCGTCGAAACTGTCCAGACTAGTGGACAAGTACATCGAGGAGACCCGAACATCGCAACGTCAGTCCGCACGGTAGTTCCCGCTCGCCACAACCATGCCAGACTCTCGGGAGGAGTCGGGCCGGCCGCCCGGGTGCCACGCGCCCGAGCGGCCTGTGCCTCATCGCCTCGCCGACACCATCCGCATCCGCAACTCTGCGGCCAGCCGCGCCAGCGCCTCCTGGCCAAGCGCCTGCTCACCGCGTGCCCAGCGACTCAGACCGCTGACGGGGATGTCGGCCGCGGTGGCTACGGCGCGCAGGGAGCGTCGGGCCGTCTCGGAGGCGAGTCGCTCGCGTAGCTGATCGATGATGGTGTGCGTGCTGCTACTCACTGCCCGTCCCCTCGCGTAGCGTCTCCGCCCGATCCCGCCCAGATCGCCACCACCGCCGCAGCTCGCCCCGCGGGATCGTTGGCCAGCCCGAGCGCCAGCAGCTCAGCCAGCACCTCGATCGTCGTCGCGCGACACCTGAATACCTCTCGCCCCTCCGACCTCAGCTGAGCCTCGACGACCGACAGTCGATCGAGGTACTCGCCGCGGTCGAGCTCAATGCATCCTGCCCGCTGAGCAGCGGCGTGGTCGGCCGCGGGCGGCTCCCAGAGCACAACGGCCGCCGGGCCCGTCTCTCGGGCGAGCCCGGCGGCGAACCTGGCCATGTCGCGGTCGAGGGTCATGGCGATCCCACGGGCACGATGCCCGCCTCGCGCATGGCGTCGTCCGCGCCCATCTGCGATCTGCGCCAGAATCGCTCGACACGCTCGACCACGGCGAGTTTCTCGACTGGCAGTAGCGTGTTGAGCCGGCCCACCAGACTGCGAACCTGGGCCTCGGACAGGCCCCATTTGTTGCCGGCACTGTTGAGCGCCGCGTGGTCGGCGACCTCCTGCGCCAGGCCGACCATCAGCGTCTCGCCGGCCTCGGACCACGACGCCCAGCCGTTGCAGGCGTCGAGCACCAGCAGCCACTCAGCCCGCGTCATCGGCGGACAGTCGCGCATGATCCAGCCATAGCGGTCGAGGATCGCAGCCACCCTCGCGCTCAGGCCGGCGCCGGCCTCCACATCGAGCACTGGCCGCAGTCGCTCGGGCACATAGATCGACTGTCTCTGCGATCCCATCGTCTCCTCCATGCTAGTCCCACCTCCGCGCCGCGCGACGCTGCTGAGGGACATATTCGCGCTGCTGACGGACGGTCCACCATCCGGCCGGGACCTCGATCTCCGCGTGCTCCTGATGCGTGAGCGAGGTCGGACGCTCGAGGAAAATCATGCGGGCCGATCCCACGTCATACACCCGCCCCGCCAACTCGTGCGCGTGTCCGGTACGCTCGCCCTCGATCCTCACACCGGCGAGCGGATGGCCATCCGGCCCCATCGCTCGCTGCGGACGGCACGGCCTCGGCGCGGGCAACAGCAGCACATCACCCTGTCTGATCTGCGGTCTCTGGTCTCTCATCGGTCTGGCTCCTTTGCGGCGACACGCCGCATGTGCCTCGGCCTGCATGGCCCAGGTCACCGCGCCGCATGCCCAGCGGCGCGGAAACACGGGTCATGCCGTCAGAGCAGGACGATACTCGCTCGGACGGAGGGCGAACGTCCATGCGATCGCGGCGCGGACCCTTGCGGCCGACGACTCTCCCTGGGCGAGCGGCGCGCCAAACCGCGGCGGCACGGTCAGGTGGTGGCGGAGCCCCGTCGTCGTGTCGCGCACGACGACCTGCACGACCTCTGGATGGGT
>JADLGX010000289.1 GCA_020849095.1 Candidatus Eiseniibacteriota bacterium | reverse complement strand
GCCGGCGGTACAGCTCGCTCTTGCAGTGGTAGCAGCGGTCGGCGGGATTGCTCGCGAAGCGCGGATCGCTCAGCTCGCCGGTCGTGACCACGTCCACGCGCACGCCGAAGTCCGCGGCCTGCGCCAGTGCCAGCTCGAGCTCGCGGAGCGCGTACGAATCCGAGCGCCCGATCACCCCGATCGCCGCGTCACCCAGCACCTCGTGCGCCACGCGCAGCACCACGCTGGAGTCCACGCCGCCGGAGTACGCCACCACCACGCGGGTGAGGGCGGCGATGTGCACGCGCAGGCGGTCGAGCCGCGCGCGCCAGTCCAGGTCGGGCAGCGCTCGCGCGGCGGGTTCGGCGATGGTGTGGAGGATGGGGATGGACATGCGGGCCGAACCTTATCACACGCTCGAATCGTGACTTAGTGCGCGCTGTCGGGAGCGGCCGCGGCCGCGGCGGGCTCGGCGAGCGCCGGGACGGCGCCCGAGTCGGCGGCGGCGGCCGCCGCCGCGGCGCGCGCGGCGTAGGCCGCCTGCAGCGCCCGTGCGGCGGTGATGTTGGCCAGGTGCTGCTCGTAGGTGGCGGCGAACATGTGGCGGCCGTCGCCGCGCGCCACGAAGTACAGGTCGTTCGTGCCCGGGGTGGCGTTGATCACCGCCTCGATGCTGGCCTGCCCCGGATTGCAGATGGGCCCCGGCGGCAGCCCCGCGTGCAGGTAGGTGTTGTAGGCGGACTCGACGCGCAGCTCGCGCAGGGTGAGCCGAGAGCGCGGATTGCGTCCCAGCGCGTACCCCACGGTGGGGTCGGCCTGCAGCTTCATGCCCTTCACCAGGCGGTTCAGGTACGCGCGCGCGATGCGCGGGCGTTCGTCGTCCATCTGCGCCTCGGCCTCCACGATGCTCGCCATGGTGAGCAGTTCGTGCGTGCCGAAGCCCAGCGGCATCGAATCGCAGCCGGCGGTGGCCTTCTGCACGCGCTCGAGCGTGCGGCGCACCATGGTGCGCAGCGCCACTTCGGGGGCCGTGCCGGGCAGCCATTCGTAGGAATCGGGCGCCAGGTAGCCCTCGAGCGACGGGGCGTCCACGCCCAGCGAGTCAAGCAGCGCGCTGTCGCGGCTGAGCGAATCGATCGTGGCGGCGGGCACGCCCAGGCGCGCGCCGAGCTTTTCGGCCACCTCGCGCACGGTGAGCCCCTCGGGCAGCGTGAGCAGGTCGAGCCCGAACATGCCGCGGTCGAGCGCGCGCAGGATCTCGGGAACGGTCATCCCCAGGCGGAACGCGTACTGCCCCGCCTTGACCGTGCGGTCGAGGTGCATGATCCGCGCGAGCGCCAGGAATCCGAACGTGCCGCGGATGACGCCGGCGCGCCGCAGCTCCTGCGCGATCTCGTGCAGCGACTGGCCGCGCTCGATGATCACCGTGCGCCGCTCGTCGGGCGGAAAGAAGCCGGCCGGCTTGAGCAGCTCGTAGGCCGGGGCGAGCAGCGCGGCGAGCAGCAGCAGCCACGCCCAGCGGATGGGACGGAACGCGCCGCGGCGCCGGGCGGCGGTCACGACTCGTCCTCCGGCGGCGCGGCCGCCTCCTGCGCGCGGCGGCGGTCGTACGACAGCTTGAGCAGCCAGGACTCGAGCAAGGCGATGGCCGCGCCCTGGTCCACGCGCTCCTTGCCCTTGCTCTTCCCCTTGCTGTGGCTCTTGCCGTGGCTGTGCCCCTTGCCGGTGTTCTCGCCCAGTTCGTGCATGCGGCGCGTGGAGAGCGCCGAGGTGAGGCGCTCGTCGTACTCGTGCACGGGCAGCCCCGTGGCGACGCGCAGCGCCTGCGCGAACGCGCTGGCGGCCTCGGCGGCGGTGCCGCGCTCGCCGGACAGCAGCAGCGGCAGCCCGACCACGATGGAGTCGGCCTCCACCTCCGCGGCGCACTCGGTCACCAGGCGCACGCCCTCGGCCGGGCTTCGCGCCACGACGGTGTCGAGCCCGGTGGCGATGGTCCCGGTCGGGTCGCTGACGGCAAGCCCGATCCGGCGCTCACCCCAGTCCACGGAAAGAATGCGCGGCAACGCGGCCCTCTCAGGCGTCGGCGGCGAGGCGCGTGGCGGGGCGGTTCTTGACCAGCAGGCACGTGGTGCCGGCCTCGTCGAAGCGGAAGTCCACCGAGTCGCAGCACGTCCGCATGATGAAGATGCCACGGCCGCGCATGTCGAACAGGTGCTCGGGCGACGTCACGTCCGGCACCAGCCGTCCGGCGTCGAAGCCCTTGCCTCCGTCGTGCACCTGCACCTCGAGGCGGTCCGGGAACAGCCGGAACTCGGCGTCGAAGTTGAGCGAGGCGTCCCGTTTGTGACCGTGCTGGACGGCGTTGGTGCCCGCCTCGATCACGCTCATGCCCACCTGGGACGTGGTGTCCTCGTCGAACCCCATGCGCTCGCACACGCTGAGCGCCACCCGGTCGAGGACGGACAGGAGTTCCAGCCGGCTCGGCAGGCTCAGGCGGATGACTTCGGGGGTCGGCGTGTCCGTCATCGTGAGGTCTATGGGTTGCGGTCCGCGGTGTGCGCCTGCAGCAGCGCCAACGCGCGAGCCATGTCTTCGGGGATGGCCGACTCGAAGTGGAGAAGCTCGCCCGTGATGGGGTGGGCGAGTTCGAGTTCGGCGGCGTGAAGGGCCTGCCGGCGCAACGTGCGAAGCAGGGCGACGATCAGGCTACGCTCGGCCTGACGGAGGCTCAACGTTTTTCTCACTCTCCCGCCATAGAGCGGGTCACCCACGACCGGGTGTTTGACGGCGGCGAAATGCACCCGGATCTGGTGCGTGCGCCCGGTTTCGAGCCGCGCCTCGAGCAGCGAGGCCAGCCCGAAGCGCTCGAGCACGGTCCAGCGCGTGAGCGCCGGCTTGCCGCCATTGCGCACCACCGCCATGCGGGTGCGCTCGCGCGGGTCGCGCCCGATCGGCATGTCCATGTAGCCCTCGCTGGGGCCGGGATCGCCCCAGACGATCGCGCGATACACGCGGCGCACCGTGCGGCGGCGGAGCATTTCGACCAGCGCCTGGTAGGTGTCCTCGGTCTTGGCCACCACGAGCAGCCCCGAGGTCTCCTTGTCGAGCCGGTGCACGATGCCGGGACGGCCCTCGCCGCCCACACCCACGATGCCCGGGGCGTGGTGCAGCAGCGCATGGACCAGCGTGCCCGTGCTGACCCCCGCGCCGGGGTGCACGACCATACCGGCCGGCTTGTCCACGATGATCAGGTGCTCGTCCTCGTGACGGATCACGAGCGGCGCGTCTTCCGCGACCAGGCGCGACGCGCGGCGCGGAGGCACCTCGACGCGCACGGCATCGCCTTCCTTGAGCTTGAGCGACTGCTTGGCGATGCGGCCGTTGACCTGGACGCGATCGGCGTCGATCAGCGTCTGGATCCGGTTACGCGAGAGGCCGATCCGCGCCTTCGCCAGCCAGCGGTCCACCCGCTGACCCGCTCCCAGTTCCGGCACTGTCAGTTCCACCAGCTTCATTCGGCATGCCTTCCGGGGCCGCGTCGCCCGCCGGTGCGGGCGCGCTCCCCTCGGAGTCGCGGGTCCACGCGAGCGCGAACAGGATCACGCCCACGTTGACGCAGATGTCGGCCACGTTGAACACCGGAAAGCCGTGACCGCGCCACTGCAGGTAGATGAAGTCCACGACCTCGCCCGTTGCGGCGCGATCGATCAGGTTGCCGATGGCGCCGCCGAGGATGAACGCGAGCGACAGCTGGCGCGCGAGCGTCATGAGCGCGTGGCGCGAGAAGAGCACCAGCACGATGATGGCCGCCAACCCGGAGAACACCCACAGCGGAAAATTGCGGTCGGCGAGCAGCCCGAACGCGATGCCCGAGTTGCGCGTGTAAGTGAACTGCACCAGGTCGCCGATCACGTGCATGGGCGGCGCGAACGCCAGGTTCGCGGTGGCCCAGTGCTTGGACCACTGATCCAGCGCGACGAGAGCGGCGGCGATGCCGAGCAGGAGCGGGTAGGAACGCTTCACTCGTCCTTCGCCGTCAGCCGGCCCATGCGCAGGTCACG
>JADLGX010000288.1 GCA_020849095.1 Candidatus Eiseniibacteriota bacterium | reverse complement strand
GGCTACGCCGGGCTCGACTCCATCGCCTTCTTGAGTGGCTTGTTGAACAGCCAGATCGCGAGACCCGTGCTGCAGCCCAGCACCAGCAGCAGGGCGAAGAACGTCTCCTTGGGGATCATCGTGTAGAGCTGGCCGATGTAGCCGGACAGGATGTTGCCGAAGAAGCTGGAGAGGAACCACATGCCCATCATCATCGAGATGATGTTGCGCGGCGACACCTTGGTCACCAGCGAAAGCCCGATCGGCGACAGGTAGAGCTCGCCGAACGTGAGCAGCACGGTGCAGACCACCGGCCAGAACCAGCTGCCGCGGCCGTCACCCACGGCCTGCACGCCGAGGATCATGACGATGAACGACAGGCCGAGGATCGTGGAGCCGATGGCCATCTTGGCGACCGACGAGGGCTCCTGGTTCCGCTTGGCCTGCCAGCGCCAGAAGATGTCGAGGAACGGAGCGAACAGGAAGATGCAGAGCGGGTTCACCGACTGGAACCAGGTGGCGGGGATCTGGAAGCTGCCGATCATCGGCCACACGGTCTTTTCGTCCGCCCACGTCTGCATGGTGTTGCCCTGCTGCTCGTACACCGCCCAGAACACGATGTTGAGCATGCAGAGAATCACGAGCGCCCACACGCGGCGCCACTCGTCCGGAGTGAGCGACTGCTGCTTCTCGGCTTTCTTGGCCTCGCCACCGCCGGACGCCTGACGCACCTGAAGCGTGTCGGGGGCCAGGTAGCGCTGGCCGAACGCCTGCACGATGAGGCCGAGGCACATGCCCACGCCCGCGGCGAAGAAGCCCCACCGCCAGCCGTAGAATGCGGCCAGCGTGCCGCAGATGAGATTGCAGATGAACGCGCCGAGGTTGATGCCCATGTAGAAGATGGTGAACGCGCCGTCGCGCCGCGGATCGCCGGCGGGGTAGAGGCTGCCCACCTGAGTGGAGATGTTGGGCTTGAAGAAACCGTTGCCGACGATGAGCAGAGACAGCGCCACGAAGAACAACCCTTCGGAGCCCCACAGCAGGAACTGGCCCATCGCCATGAGGGCGCCGCCGATGAACACGGCCTTCTTCTGGCCGAGGTACTTGTCGGCGAGGTAGCCGCCGAGCAGAGGCGTGAGGTACACGAAGCCCGTGTACCAGCCGTAGATGACCGAGGCGCTCGCCTGCACCGCCGAGGTTTCCGAGGCGATGCGGTGGGCGATCTCGGGCGTGTATCCACCCGCGCCGCTCAACAGGGCCTGCGTGCGCTCCTGGATCGTCGCGGCGAGCGCCGCGGGGTCGGGCACCGGCAGCAGCTTCTGCAGCGTTCCCCAGCCGAACACGCTGTTGGGATCGCCCTGTGCGCCGTACGAGCCGCCCTGCACCGACTGGCGAAGGGTCACGAACAGGTAGTTCACCATGTACAGCTTGAGCAGGCCGCGCATCCCGTAGTACGAGAAGCGCTCCCACATTTCGGTGAAGAACAGCACGAACAATCCGGGCGGGTGGCCCATGATGGTTCGGGGCTTGGCGGCAACAGCAGCGGTATCGGCCACGGAGATTCCTCCAGATGGGTCGCCGAAGGGGGAAACGTGATGAAGAACGACGCCGCAGGATAGTCGCGCGTCATGCCTGCCGCCACAGGGAACCGCTCGGCGCCGCTCTTCCGGCGGCGACCGCGTCCCCGCCGGAGGCGGCATTCGCCACCCGGGGGCCGCGCCTCCTCATGGTGGCCGCCGGGTTTGCCTCCGTCCGGACCCGGCACTAGCTTCGGCCGTGCCGGAAACCGCAGCGCATCTCGTTCACCCTTACCGCCGAGTGACACATGAGCGACACGATTCGCGAAGCCATCCTCGAGCGCTTCCTGCGCTACGTGAAGTACGACACCCAGTCGAACCCCGCCTCGCCCACCGTGCCCAGCACCGCCAAGCAGCTCGTGCTGCTCGAAGTGCTGGTGCAGGAGCTCAAGGCGCTCGGCCTGAACGACGCCTTTCTCGACGACAAGGGCATCGTCATGGCGACGCTCGGCGCGAACACGAAGAAGGCGAACGTGCCCGTGATCGGCCTGCTCGCGCACGTGGACACGTCGCCCGAGATGAGCGGCGAGAACGTCAAGCCGATCGTGCACCGCGCCTATGCGGGCGGCGACATCGCGCTGCCGGACGATCCCAGCGCCGTGCTGCGGCCGGCGGAGCTGCCGGCCCTCAAGGCCTGCGTGGGCCAGGACATCGTGACGGCTTCCGGGAAGACGCTGCTGGGCTCGGACGACAAGTCCGGCGTCGCGGTGATCATGGCCGTGCTCGAGCACCTGATCGCGCACCCCGAGATCCCGCACGGCACGATCCGCGTGGCGTTCACTCCCGACGAGGAGATCGGCCGCGGCGTGCGCCCGTTCGACGTGAAGCGCTTCGGCGCGTACTGCGCCTACACGCTCGACGGCGAGGGCCGCGGGCGCATGGACGCCGAGACGTTCTCGGCCGACGCCATGACCGTGACGTTCCAGGGCTTCAACACGCACCCCGGACTCGCCACGAACGTGATGGTGAACTCGATCAAGGTGGCGTCGGACTTCGTGAACCGGCTGCCCAAGAACGGCCTGGCGCCCGAGACGACCGCCGACCGCGAAGGCTTCGTGCACCCGATGGGCATGGAAGCCTCGGTGGACCGCACGACGGTCAAGTTCATCATCCGCGATTTCGAGACGCCCGGCCTCGCGGTGAAGGAGGCGATGCTCGAGAAGCTCGCCCGCGAAACGTGCGCGGACTGGCCGGGTTCGAGCGTGACGTTCGACGTGAAGAACTCGTACCGCAACATGCGCGACGTGCTCGCGAAGGTGCCCGACGTGGTCGAGAACATGCGCGAGGCCATCCGCCGCGCGGGCGTGAAGATCGAGGAGAGCCGCATCCGCGGCGGCACCGACGGCTCGATCCTGTCCGAGATGGGCCTGCCCACTCCCAACCTGTTCTGCGGCATGCACGAGTTCCACTCGCGGCTCGAGTGGGTGAGCGCGCACGACATGGAGAAGTCCGCCGACGTGCTGCTGCAGCTGGCGCAGGTGTGGGAGGAGCGGGCGTAGCGGCCGTTACGCCGCGAATTCGTCCGGATCGTCGCGCTTGATCGAGAACGCCGCCTTCGCTTCGCCGGGGGC
>JADLGX010000287.1 GCA_020849095.1 Candidatus Eiseniibacteriota bacterium | reverse complement strand
CTGCGCTGACCTTTCGGACCGCTGGCGGCGGGGGAAGGGTCGCGGCTAGACTGCCTCCGCAATCCGATCCCACCACATCCGCGGCTCGCCGAGCGGTCATGCGGCCGCCGCGTTATCGGAGGACGACATGAGTACCGTCAATACCGGTTCGATCGCCCCGCTCGATCCCGCGACGCTCCCGCCGTATTCGCCGACCACCTACCTGGACTATTCGCAGCCCGAACATCGCGCCTCGTTCGAGGCGGCGCTCGCGGAAGTGCGCGCCAGCTTCGGGACCGAGTACCCGCTGGTCATCGGCGGCCAGCGCGACAAGGGCGCGAAGACGTTCGATTCGACGAACCCCTCCAAGCCGTCCGAAGTGCTCGGCCGCTTCCAGGCCGCCAGCGCCGAGCAGGCCGCGCGCGCCGTCGAGGTGGCCGCCGCGACGTTCAAGACCTGGTCGCGCGTGAAGCCCGCCGAGCGCGCCGCCTACCTGGTCGAGGCCGCGCGCCGGATGCGCGAGCGCCGCAACTTCTTTTCGGCCTGGATGGTGCTCGAGGTGGGCAAGAGCTGGGGCGAGGCCGACGCCGACACCGCCGAGGCGATCGACTTCCTCGAGTTCTACGCGCGCGAAATGCTGCGGTACTCCGGTCCTCAGCCGGTCCATCAGATGCCCGGCGAGAAGGACGAGTTGTACTACCTGCCGATCGGCGTTGGCGCTGTGATTCCGCCGTGGAACTTCCCGCTCGCGATCTGCGTGGGTATGACGGTGGCCGCGGTGGTCTGCGGCAACACGGTGGTGCTCAAGCCCGCCAGCGACACGCCGGGCATCGCGTGGCAGTTCTTCGCGCTCATGGAAGAAGTCGGGCTTCCGGCCGGCGTCATCAACTTCGTCAGCGGCGGTGGCGCGGTGGTCGGTGACACCATCGTGCGCCATCCCCGGACGCGGTTCATCTCGTTCACGGGCTCGCGCGAAGTGGGCGTGGGCATCAACAAGCTGGCCGCCGAGGTGCAGCCGGGCCAGATCTGGCTCAAGCGCGTCGTGGCCGAGATGGGCGGCAAGGACGGCATCGTGATCGACGACGAGGCCGACCTCGACGCCGCGGCGCTGGGCGTGGCCCAGTCGGCGTTCGGCTTCTGCGGCCAGAAGTGCTCGGCCTGCTCGCGCGCGATCGTCGTGGACAAGGTTCACGACGCGTTCGTGCAGAAGCTGCTCGCCGTGATCCCGACGTTCGTGAACGTGGGCGATCCGGCCACGTACGGCACGTACATGGGTCCGGTCGCCAGTGATCGCGCCATGAAGACCATTCTCGAGTACATCGAGGTGGGCAAGCGCGAGGGCAAGCTGCTCACCGGCGGCGCTCGCGTCGAGGGCAAGGACGGCTGGTTCGTGCAGCCCACGGTCTTCGACGATATCGCTCCCACGGCGCGCCTGGCGCAGGAGGAGGTCTTCGGGCCGGTGTTGGCGATCATCCGCGCCAAGGACTTCTACGACGCGATCGCGATCGCCAACAACACCGAGTACGGCCTGACGGGCGCCTGCTACTCGAAGAACCCCGCCAAGATCCAGAAGGCGCGCGAGGAGTTCTTCGTGGGCAACCTGTACCTGAACCGCAAGTGCACGGGCGCCATGGTGGGTTGCCATCCGTTCGGCGGCTTCAACATGAGCGGCACCGACAGCAAGGCGGGCGGACGCGACTACCTGCTGCTGTTCCTGCAGGCCAAGAGCGTCGCGGAAAAGATCCTGTAGCCGGGCGCATCGGCGGACACTCGAGAGGCCGGCGCCCTGCGGCGCCGGCCTCTTCGCGTGGCACGTCCTGATCGGGTTGCTGCGTCAGGCCGCCTTCTGGATGCGCTCACGCAGCAGGGCGGTCAGGTCGGCGAAGGCCGCCTCGAGGCGCGCGAGCGCGTCGGGGGCGGGGCCGAGGTCGCCCTTCTTGCCGGCCTGCTCCAGTTCGAGCGCGATGGCGGCGAATCCCTTGGCGCCGATGGTCGCGCTGGCGCCCTTGAGCGCGTGCGCCGTCGCCGCGGCCGCCGCAGCGTCGTTGGCGGACACGGCGGCGCTCAGCTTGCCCATGTCGTTGGGCGCCGACAGGAGGTACTCCTCGAGCACTTCCTTCTCGAACCCGGCGTCGCCACCCGAGATGGCGTCCAGCTGCGCGTAATCGAACTCCGTGGCCATCCTGTTTTCCCCCTCGTGATTGTCGAGACGACCGGCGTTCAAGCCGCCTTCTCGTTCCCGGTGCGACCGGCCCAGCGTCCGACGGCTTCGTATAGGCTTTCGGCCCGCACCGGCTTCGTGACGTAGTCATCCATGCCTGCCGCCAGGCACCGCTCGCGGTCGCCCGACATGGCGTGTGCGGTCATCGCCACGATCGGGGTGTGCCGCCCCTGTTCGGTCTCGCGCCGGCGGATCTCCGCCGTCGCCTCGAATCCGTCCATCTCCGGCATCTGCACGTCCATGAGCACGATGTCGAAGCGGCCCTCGCTCCACTGCTCGACGCCGAGCCGTCCGTTCTCGGCGGTCACCACCTCGATGCCCTGCTGGGCCAGGAGCCGCATCGCCACCTTGCGATTGACCGCGTTGTCCTCGACCAGCAGCGCCCGCAGTCCCGACAGGCCCCAGTCGCTCTTCTCCGCCTTCGCAACCGTGGCCTGCGCCTGTTTTCGGCCGGATGCCTCGGCGAGTGCACGGCGCAATGCGGCGATCCGGACGGGCTTGGAGATGCCGCCGTCGAACCCGCGCCGCGGCTCTTCCTGACCGGCCAGTTCGTGACGGGTGACCAGAGAGATCAGCTTGACGCCCTGCTCGCCGGCGGCGGCGCGCACGTCGCGAACCAGTGTGTCCGAATCCTCGCGAGAGGTTCCCGTGTCGGCGATCACCACCGTGTACGGCGGACGGGCATCGGCCATGGTTGCCGTCACTTGGGACAGCGCGGCAATGCGGGTGACGCCGGCGTTCCAGCTGAGCAGCCAGCGCTCCAGCAGCGGGCCCTGCACGGAGTGCGCGTCCACGACCAGCACGCGCGTGCCGCAAAGGTCGAACGCGGGCAGGGGAGCGGCGGCCGCGGCCCCGAGGGGAAGCTCGAGCGTGAACGAGAACTCGCTGCCCTTGCCGGGCTCGCTCTGGACTTCCAGCGTGCCGCCCATCATGGCCACGAACTGGCGGGACAGGGTGAGTCCGAGTCCCGTGCCGCCGAAGCGCCGGGTCGTGCTGCCGTCGGCCTGCGTGAAGCTCTCGAACACGGCGGCCTGCCGGTCCGCGGGAATGCCGATGCCGGTGTCGCGAACGTGAAAGCG
>JADLGX010000286.1 GCA_020849095.1 Candidatus Eiseniibacteriota bacterium | reverse complement strand
GCGTACGGCGCGTACGGCGCCATCGGCATCGGCGTGGGCAGCACGACGCTCGGGTTCGGCTGGAGCACGGGCTACATCTTCACCACCGTGGCGAAGCGCCGCCGCGTCGTGTTCCGCGGCGCGCTGCAGCCGTGGGTGACGGGCAAGGATCTGGTGCTCGAACTGCTGCGCCGCTGGGGCGCCAAGCAGTCGCAGGGCATGAGCGTGGAGTTCGTGGACGCCGACCAGCAGCTGCCGATCGCCTACCGCAACACCATCTGCAACATGATGGCCGAGGCCGAGTCCTACAACGGCATCTTCGCGCCCGACGACACCACGTACGCGTGGTTCGCGGGCAAGGGCATGAAGGACCTGCCGTATCCGCGCATCGCGCCCGGCGCCGGCGTGCAGTGGGACCTCGACGAGGAACTGGTGCTGGGCGACGTGCAGCCCATGATCGCCAAGCCGTTCAGCCCCGGAAACGCCTTCCCGGCGCTCGACGTGGCGAAGGAGCGGATCCCCTTCGACAAGGCGATGATCGGTTCGTGCACCAACGGCAGCTACGCCGACCTGCTCAGCGCCGCGCTCGTGCTGCGGGCCGCGCGTGCCCGTGGAGCCACGAAGGCCGCGCGCGAGTTCGTGATCTTCCCGGGCTCGGGCGGCGTGAAGGAGCAGATCGAGCGCCCGGACCCGCGGCTCGGGGGAGAGAGCATCGGCGACGTGTTCCGCTCGGTGGGCGGTGAGGTTCGCCAGAGCTGGTGCGGCCCTTGTTTCGGGCAGGGCCCGGACAAGCTCGCGGCCGGCCAGCGAGCCATCACGACGTTCAACCGCAACTGGACCAACCGCATGGGCCTCGGCGGCGAGGGCTACCTGGCCTCGCCCAGCGTGGTCGCCGCCAGCGCGCTGCTGGGCTACATGGCGCCGCCGAGCGAACTGGGCCTGGAGTGGGAGGCGGAATCGTTCGCGGTCTGAGCATTCGCCGCAGCCTTCACCAGGCGGCCGGGGGACTCCCCCGGCCGTTCTGGTTCCTGTTCGCGGGCACGTTCGTGAACCGGCTCGGTTCCTTCGTGCTGCCGTTCCTGGCGCTCTACCTGACGCAGGAACGCCACCTCTCCCTGGTGCAGGCCGGCGCGATCCTGTCGCTCTACGGCGCGGGTGCGACCGCGGCCGGGCCGATCGGCGGCTTCCTCGCCGACCGCATCGGACGGCGGGCGACGATGCTGTTCGCTCTCATCGCGGGCGGCGCCTGCATGATCACGCTCGGGTTCGTGGATCGCGTGGAGATGCTGGCGCCCGCCGTGTTCGTCGTGGCGCTGGTGGGCGAGATGTACCGGCCGGGCATGCTGGCCGCCATGAGCGACCTGCTCTCGGGCGCGGACCGCGTACGCGCCATGGGGCTGATCTACTGGGTGATCAACCTGGGCTACGCGATCGGCGTGGCCCTGGGCGGGCTGCTGGCGTCGCAGTCGTTCCGGCTGCTGTTCGTGGGTGACGGCATCACCACGATCCTGTTCGGCATCTGCGTGGCATTCGGAGTGCCCGAGACGCGGCCGCACGCCGCGCCCCATCCGGAGGGCGTCGCGCGCCCCGCGATGTGGAAGGAGTTCGTGGCGCCCTACCGCGACGGCCGGTTCGTGCTGCTGCTCGTGCTGTCCTTCTTCATCGCCACGGTGTTCACCCAGAACGCGTCGTCGTTCCCGCTGGACATGGCGGCGCAGGGGCTGGGCAAGTCCTCGATGGGCCTGGTCTTCGCGCTGAACGGCCTGCTGATCGTGTTCCTTCAGCCCGTGATCAGTCCGCTGCTCGCGCCGCACAACCGCTCACGCGTGCTGGCGGTGGGCACCGCGACCATCGGGCTCGGGTTCGGCCTTCACGCCTTCTGCTCGACGACACCCGCGTTCATGGCGGCGGTCGTGGTGTGGACGTTCGGGGAGATGGCCGTGCTGCCGGTGGCGCACGCGCTGGTGGCCGACCTGGCTCCGGCCGCGCTGCGCGGCCGCTACATGGGCGCGTACAGCATGGCGTTCGGCGGCGCCGTGTGCGCGGCGCCTGCCGTGGGCACCTGGGCGCTCCAGGCGCTGGGGCGCAACGGACTCTGGGCCGGCTGCCTCGCCGCCGGCCTGGCGGTCGCGGCCGGCCACCTGCTGCTCGCGCGCTCGCTCACGCGGCTGCGCGCGGAGCGGCTCGCCGCCGAGTAGACGAGGGCGCCGGGGTTTCGCCGGGCGCCGGCCTTCCCGGATGCGGGCACTCCCGCGCCCACGGGGCACCGTCGCGGCTCCCCCGTTGCGAACGGCCCGGCGCGATGGCTCAAGACTTCGCCCGCGCGTCCGAGATTTGCGGTGGGAGATTCCGGCGTGGTGGCGGCTGCCACCCGCGCGGAGCTCCCTTCGAGCCGAATCACGGACCGTCCCCCGCGGTCGCGGCGAAAACCGCACTCCGGAAACCGGCCACGTTCGTCATGCGTCATCGGGGTTCCCTCTGAGCACACGCCTGCGGAGTGCGACTGACGGCTGCATGCCGCTTCCTTCATTCCGAAGGGAAGTCGCGAAGGGGATCCTCGTCATGTACAGCCGGAGGCTACCGCTGGCGATTCCGCGGACGGCCCCGGCTGACGGAATCGGGAGGGTGGCATGCTGGCGAAGATGAAACTCGGATGGAAGCTGCGACTCGTGGGCATTGCGGTTCTCGCCTGCTCCCTCGTGGCCATGCTCGCGGTGGAGTGGCGGCAGGAGAAGACGCTCCACGAGCGCGAAGCCGTCCGCATGCAGCACCTGGTCGAATCCGCCGTGACGCTGGTGGAGCACCACGTGGCTCATGCCCGCAGCGGCGAGGTCACGACCGAGCAGGCCCAGGCGGACGCCATCGCTCAGCTCCGCGAGATGCGCTACGACAAGGAAGGCTACTTCTGGATCAACGACATGTCCCCGAGCATGGTCATGCATCCGATGAAGCCCGAGTTGGACGGCAAGGATCTCAGCCAGAACGCCGACCCGACGGGCAAGAAGCTCTTCGTCGAGTTCGTGGACGTGGTCAAGCGCCAGAATGCCGGCGTCGTCGAGTACATGTGGCCCAAGCCGGGCGCCGTCAAGCCCGTCGCCAAGATCTCGTACGTGAAGGGCGTGAAGGAGTGGGGCTGGGTCGTGGGCTCGGGCATCTACGTGGACCAGCTCCAGGCCGAGGTCAACGGCCAGCGCATGCTGCTGGCGGGACTGCTCGCGTTCGCGTGGATCACCAGCTGGATCCTCACCCACACGCTCGCCGAGCTCATCACGCGCGAGGTGGCCGGCGTGCGTGAGGCCGTCACCCGCGCCTCCGAAGGCGATCTGGCGGCGCGCATCGACGTGACGACGCAGGACGAGATCGGCGAGATGTCGGAGTCGCTCAACCGCATGCTCGCCAGCTTCCACGGCGCCATCGGACAGATGAAGGAGTCCTCCGAGGGCACGTCCGACGCCGCGCATCGGGTGGCGGAGGCCGCTCGCGGGATCTCGGACGGCGCGCAGGACCAGGCCGCCTCGCTCGAGGAGACCGCGGCCTCGCTCGAGCAGATGACGTCCGCCGTCCGTCAGAGCGCCGACAACGCGCAGCAGGCGGCCCAACTGGCGCGCGGCGCGCGCGAGGTGGCCGAGAAGGGCGGCAAGGTGGTCGGCGCTGCCGTGAACGCCATGGCCGAGATCAACGAGTCCTCGCGCAAGATCGCCGACATCATCACGGCGATCGACGAGATCGCCTTCCAGACCAACCTGCTCGCGCTGAACGCAGCGGTCGAAGCCGCGCGCGCGGGCGAGCAGGGCCGCGGGTTCGCGGTGGTCGCCGCCGAGGTGCGCAACCTGGCACAGCGCTCCGCGGCGTCGGCCAAGGAGATCAAGGGGCTGATCAACGACTCGGTCGAGAAGGTCGAGTCGGGCAGCAAGCTGGTGAACCAGTCCGGCCAGACGCTCGAGGAGATCGTCCAGTCGGTGAAGCGCGTGACGGACATCGTGGGCGAGATCGCGGCCTCCGCGCGCGAGCAGTCCACCGGCATCGAGCAGGTGAACTCGGCCGTCACCAAGATGGACTCGGTCACGCAGGCGAGCGCCAGCCAGACGGCCGAACTCGCCGGCACGGCCTCGGAGCTGACCCAGCAGACGCAGGCGATGATGGGACAGGTGAGCAAGTTCCGGCTCTGATTCGTGGGCTGGACACGACGGCCGCGCTCCCGGGAGGGGCGTGGCCGTTCGCTTTTTTCCCGCTCCGCGCCTGCCGCGTGCTCCCGACGGGGCGCGTGGGGGGCCGGGCGCATGGGAATCCTCGGCGCGCGGGCGGACTCTCACGCACGTCCGGCGCGCCTGCGCCCGACGTGCCCGTGCGGGAGGAGCCATGAGCCGAGTCGTCGTCCTGGGTTCCGGTGTGTCCGGTCACACCGCTGCCGCGTTTCTTCGCCAGTGGCTGGGGCGGGAGCACCAGGTCGTGGTGGTCGCGCCGAAGCCCACCTACAACTGGATCCCCTCCAACATCTGGGTGGGTGTCGGGCTCATGCAGCCCCGGCAGGTCACGTTCCCGCTGGCGCCGGTGTACGAGCGCGCCGGGATCGTGTTCCGGCAGGCGCGCGCGGTCGCGCTTCATCCCGAGGGGCGCGGCGAGCAGGCCCAGCCGTTCGTGGTGATCGAGTCCACGCTGCCCGGTCACGAAGGAGAGAGCGAAGAGCTCTCTTACGACTACCTCGTCAACGCCACCGGACCCAAGCTGAACTTCGGCGCCACCGAGGGATTGGGGCCCGACGCGGGCAACAGTCTGTCGGTGTGCACCGAATCGCACGCGCACGAGGCCGCGACGGCGCTCGCCGCGGCGGTCGAGCGCATGAAGCGCGGCGAGCGCCAGCGGTTCCTGATCGGCACGGGCCACGGCGGTTGCACCTGCCAGGGCGCGGCGTTCGAGTACATCGTCAACCTGGAGTTCGAGCTGCGCGCGCGCGGCGTGCGCGACATGGCCGACATCACGTGGATTTCGAACGAATGGGAGATGGGCGACTTCGGCATGGGCGGCATGCACGTGCGCATGGGCGGGTACGTCACGCCGAGCAAGATCTTCACGGAGTCGCTGTTCGCCGAGCGCGGGCTGCGCTGGATCACGCGCGCGGCGGTGACCAAGGTCGAGAAGGGCCGCGCCCACTACACGAACCTCGAGGGTGAGCAGCACGCGGTGGAGTTCGACTTCGCCATGCTGCTCCCGCCGTTCTCGGGCGTGGGGCTGAAAGCCGTCGATCGCGCCGGCGCCGACATCACCGAAAAGCTGTTCGCCCCGAACGGCTTCATGCGCGTGGACGCGGACTACACGCCGCGCGACTACGAGCAGTGGCGGGCGAAGGACTGGCCGCGCACCTACCAGTCGCCGGTCCATTCCAACCTGTTCGCGGCGGGCATCGCCTTCGCCCCGCCGCACCCCATTTCACGCCCGCGCAAGAACCCGGCGGGAGTGCTCATCTCGCCGGCGCCGCCCCGGACGGGCATGCCGTCCGCGATGATCGGCAAGGTCGTCGCCCGCAACATCGTCGAGATGATCCGCGGCGCCGCGCCGACACACACGGCCTCGATGGCCGAGATGGGCGCGGCGTGCGTGGCTTCGGCCGGCGCCAATCCCTTCACGGGCACGGCGGCCTCGATGACCGTGTTCCCGATCGTGCCCGACTTCGAGAAGTACCCCGACTACGGGCGCGACCTGGACCTGACCTTCGGCGAGATCGGGCTCGCGGGGCACTGGATCAAGATCATCCTGCACCACATGTTCCTCTACAAAGCCCGCCTGCTTCCGGGGTGGGCGCTGATCCCGGAGTGACGCCATGAGCGAGACCAACCGGCCGGCCAACACCGCGCACCTGCGCGAGTCGTTCTACGCCACTCGCCCCACGGCGGGCACGGTGTTCATGCGCACGTTCCTGCCGTGGCAGATCGTGCGCTTCGTGATGATCAATCTGCGCATGCTGGTGATCATCGGAAAGAGCCACGGCGGCGGTCACTGACCGGCGCGGATTCGAACGAGCGTCCCATCATGCGCACCGCGACGTAGCCCAGCACGAGCCCGGCGCCGTAGACCAGCGTGACCGACGCCGGCTGGTACACGTCGTGTCCGCGCGCGTGCCTCGTCATCACGTCGAGCAGCGCGCCCGGACGCGAGAACGCGTCCCAGCTGTTCCAGCGCAGGAAGCGTCCCAGGTAGATGCCGTAGCCGGACAGGAGCAGGGCGGCCACCGCCACGCTCCAGCCCGCGGCCCGGCCGCGCGCGCGCGTGAGCGCGTCGTGCACCTCGGCCACCGATCCCCATCCCAGCAGCAGCCCCGCGCCCGCGAACGACGTGAGCAGCGCGATGTCGAACCACAGCGGCACCGGCGGGCGCGCGTGCAGGTGGATGAAGTCGGTGACCAGGTAGGGCGCGTTGGGCAGGAACAGCAGCCACACGGCGAACCACGCGGCGGCCCCGGCCTGCTTTCCGCCCGGGCGGCACTCGTGGGCAAAGAGGATCGACGCTCCCGCCGGCACGCCCGCCAGGAACAGGTTCCAGCACAGGAAGAAGTAGGCGGGAGCGCCGGCGCGCCAGGCGCGCGCGGCCACCAGCAGCGCGCACCACAGGATGAGCGCGGTGTACACGCGGGTGCGGGGCGAATGGAGCAGTGCGAGGAGAGGCCGGGTCATGGGAGAGGGCGGCCCGTGGGGGCCGCCCTCCTGTTACACCAGCGGTGCATTCCGGTTCCGATTCCCGTCAGGCCGTTCGCGCGCGCGACCGGCTGGTGACGGCGATGAACACGACCATGGCGATCAGCGAGACCAGCCCGACTCCGGCGAACGCGTACCAGAGGTAGTGGGCGTGCGCGTAGGCGGCGGGCATCGGGCCCGCGCCGGCGAGCGCCGCGGCGTGTTGGGCCTGGACCTCGGCCGGCATCGTGGAGGGGTCGGGGCAGAACGCCTTGAGCATGAAGCCCGCGAACACGAACCCGAACAGCCACGCGAAGAACGTGTTCATGTGCGCGTAGCCCAGGTACAGACCCTCGCGTCCTTCGGGCGCCTGCTTGGAGGCGAACTCCAGGTACTTGGGGCTCAGGAAGCACTCGGCCAGGCCCTGGATGGCGATGCCGATCACCATCATGAGCGTGATCGGGTGCACCGACATGCCGGCGATGTTCACGTTGCCGCCGAGGCGGCCGGACAGCGACATGGCCAGCGCCGACAGCGGAATGAGCGTCATCGCCACCAGAATGCTGTGCTCGGGCTTCCACTTGCGCACCAGCTGGGTGATGAGCGCCACGAACAGCACGACGACGAGCGGGTTCACGTTGGCGTACCACTCGGGCGTGTACTGCTCGCCGGCCATGCGGATCACGTAGTCGGGCATGGACGCGTAGAGCTGGCCCTGGATGGCCCAGAACCCGGCGGTGATGAAGATGAGCGCCGTGAAGCGCAGGTTGCTCATCACGGTGAGCATGCCGCGGAAGGTCTCGCCGATGCTGCGCGGGCGCGCGACCGGGTCTTCCTTGGGGAAGAACAGGAACGCGACGATGAGGAAACCGACGAGCGCTGCCGCCGCCGAGAAGAACGGCACGTTCTGCACGCCCATCTGGATGCGGATGGGCGCCACGATGGTCTTGCCCGTGAACGCGCCGATGTTGACGATCATGTAGAAGAGGCTGAACGCGCGCGCGCGGTTGACGTCGTTGGACGACTTCATGGCCGTGCCCGTGATGACGGGCTTCACGAACGAGCCGCCGATCACCACCAGCAGCAGCGCCCCCATGACGGGCCAGAAAGTGCTCACCAGCCCGAGCGCGGCGTACCCGGCGGCCAGCAGCCCGAACGCCAGCATGAGCGAGGAGCGGAAACCCAGCCGGTCGGCGATCGCGCCGCTGAAGAACGGGAACAGGTAGATGAGCGCGCCGAAGAGCCCGGCCACGGTGCCGGCCTGCACGTCGTCCAGGTGGACCACGCGAAGCAGGTAGGTGCGCAGCGCGATGAACGTTCCGTAGTAGGCCGCGCGCTCGAAGAGTTCGGCCAGGTTGGCGGTCCAGAATGCGCGCGGGAAGCGCCAGCTGGGGCGGGCGTCGATCGTTTCGGTCATGTCGGGCTCCGGGTTTGCGTGGGGCGTGAACCCGCGCAGCCTGCCCCAGCGCCGCGCCCGCCACAAGCGCGGAGTGCCCGCGACCGGCCGCGGGTGTAGCCTGCGCGGCCATGTTCCT
>JADLGX010000285.1 GCA_020849095.1 Candidatus Eiseniibacteriota bacterium | reverse complement strand
TGAAGCCCTTGCCGAGGAACGCCTCGCCGATGTAGTCGGGGTCGATTCCCGCCATGATCTTGAGCAGCGAGCTCTTGCCGGCGCCGTTCAGGCCCAGCACGCCGATCTTGGCGCCGTGATAGAACGACAGCCAGATCCCCTTGAGGATTTCGCGCTTGGGAGGGACCACCTTGCGGAGGTCCTTCATGGTGTAGATGAAATCAGCCATGACCTTCCTGACGGGTTGCGGCACCGGAAAAGGCGCCCGGAGGGGCGCCGGCACACGGCGCGGTACGGTAGGGGTTCGCGAGCGCGGGAGAATGCCCGACCGGGGCCGATTTCTCAACCGCCGGCAGGGGCGCCGGGCCGGCCGTGAAAAGGGGCGCCGCGCCGGGTGGCGCGACGCCCTTCGAACTGCGGGATGGGGCCGCCGTCAGCGCCCGGCGACTCCCGCGGGGCGGACCATCGAACCCGACGGGCTGCCGTTGCCGCCGTTGGAGCCGTGGATCGGCGGCGAGGCCTCCTCGAGGTAGGTGTAACCCGAGAGCCCCTCGTCGTACCGCTTCATGAGCAGCGCCGACTCCTCGAACGTGAGCAGTCCCTTGCGCAGCGCCTCTTCGTTGGCCGCGCGCATCTTCTGGACGAGCTGGTTCTTGGAGTACTGCACGTAGCCCAGCACCTCGGTGACCGAGTCGCCCTCGACCACGTGCTCGACGCGGTAGCCGTTCTCGTCGATCGAGATGTGCACGGCGTTCGTGTCGCCGAACAGGTTGTGCAGGTCGCCCAGGATCTCCTGGTAGGCGCCGACGAGGAACACGCCCAGGTAGTACGGGCCGCCCTCGAACGGGTGCAGTTCGATCCAGTTCTTCACGTCGCGCAGGTCGATGAACTGGTCCATCTTGCCGTCGGAGTCGCAAGTGAGGTCGGCGATCACCGCGCGTCGCGTGGGCTTCTCGTTCATCCGGTGCAGCGGCGTGATCGGGAACAGCTGCTTGACCGCCCAGTGGTCGGGCGCGGACTGGAACACGGAGAAGTTGCCGTAGTACGTGTCGGCCAGGCCCTTCTCGAGCCCTTCGAGGTCGTCGGGCACGTACTCGAGCTCGCGCGTGATCTTCAGGATCGACTCGCAGCAGCCCCAGAACAGCTGCTCGACGCGCGCGCGGCCCGTCAGGTCGAGCAGCCCCAGGTTGAAGAGGCTGGAGGCCTCTTCCTTGAGCTGCAGCGCGTCGTGGTACGACTCCTGGAAGTTCTTGCGCGAGATGCCCCGCCACGTCTCGATGAGCTGCTGGATCACCGCGGGCGCGTCGGGTTCCGGCGCCGGCAGCGACTGGCCGGGCAGCACCTCGTTCACGTCGAGCACGTTGAACACGAGCACGGAGTGGTGCGCGACCAGCGCGCGGCCCGACTCGGTCACGATGTCCGGGTGCGGCAGGCCGGCGGCGTCCACCGCCTCCTGGATCGCGGCGACGACGTCGTTGGCGTACTCCTGCATGGTGTAGTTGGTGGACGAGTGCCAGTTGGTGGACGAGCCGTCGTAGTCCACGCCCAGTCCGCCGCCGGCGTCGATGAAGCGCAGTCCCGCGCCCGCCTTGGCCAGCTCGACGTAGACGCGGCCGGCCTCCTTCATGGCGTCCTTGATCGCGCGCACGGCCGAGATCTGGGAGCCGATGTGGAAGTGCACGAGCTCGAGGCAGTCCAGCATCTTCTCGGTGCGCAGCTTTTCGACGAGCATGACCATTTCGGTCGCGCTCAGCCCGAACTTGGACCGGTCGCCCGTGGAGTCCATCCACTTGCCGGCGCCCTTCGTGGTCAGCTTGGCGCGCACGCCGATGTGCGGGCGGATGTCGAGCCGGCGCGCGGTCTCGAGCAGGATCTCGAGTTCGCGGTAGCGGTCGATCACGATGATCGGGTAGCGGCCGAGCTTCTGGGACAGCAGCGCCGTCTCCATGTACTCGACGTCCTTGTACCCGTTGAGCACCAGCAGCGCGTCCTCGTGCTCGATCATGCCGAGCGCCGCGAGCAGCTCCGGCTTGGAGCCGGCCTCCAGCCCCAGTCCGAGCGGACCGCCGAAGCGGACCAGTTCCTCGACCACGTGGTGCTGCTGATTGACCTTGATCGGGAACACGCCGCGGTAGCGCCCGCGATATCCGTACTCACGCGTGGCGTTGCCGAAGCAGTCGAACAGCTGCTTCACGCGCGAGTGCAGGATGCCGGAGAAACGCACCAGCAGCGGCATGCCCAGTCCGCGCCGCTCGAGGTCGCCCACGAGCTCGTACAGGTCGACGCTCGGACCCTCCGGGCCCGACGGCGTGACTTCCATGTGCCCGGCGTCGTTGATGCGGAAGTACCCGCTCGACCAGCCGTTCACGTTGTAGAGGGCAGCGGAGTCCTTCGTGGTCCAGGCGCGGATATCGCTCAACTCTCGAACCTCGGATTCATGAGTGGGAGGGAGGGTGGGCGCACGCCGTCGAGCGAACGCAGGGCGGACACATTACCGGACCGCTGCCCGTCGGTGGGAGAAAAGTACGCTCCCGGCACGACTTTCGCGCGAGATTTTTTTTCGGCAGGACCGGCGGGGACGCGCAAAGGGCGGCCGGCCGGATTCCGGGTCCGGTGGCCGCCCTCGCGATTCGCCCGGTCAGGCGAAGTTCGGTTCCGTCGCTACGAGACCACGCTCGCGTGCGACTGCTTGTCGTTGCCGCCGCCGCGGCGCGCGAGCCACCAGACCAGCGCGACCAGCGCGATCACGGGAAGCAGCGGCGTCAGCGCGAGGGCGAGGCCCAGCAGGAGCGCTCCACCGCCGAAGAAGGCGCCCACGGCGAGGAACGGCAGCGCGATCAGGAAGCCGAGGCACTTGAAGACCAGACCGATGATCTTGAACGGGATCGAGATGAGAAAGCCCAGCAGGCTCAGCACGCTCACGAAAACCCCGATCACGATGGTTGCGACGAAGATCATCGTCCCGACCACCAACAGCTCGATCACTTTCCACCTCCAAGGTGTGGTTGCCGACCGGGCGCTTGCCATGTGCCGCCGTTCATCCCCCGGTGGAGCGTCGGCGCGGTCGGTTCTACGCCGGATG
>JADLGX010000284.1 GCA_020849095.1 Candidatus Eiseniibacteriota bacterium | reverse complement strand
ACGCGCGCGCGATGGGCGCGAGCGTGTCCATCGCCGACCTGTTCCTGACCGCGGCGCTGGGCGCCACCGAGGGAACCGCCGAGCCGGCCGAGAAGCCCGAGACGCTCACCAAGGCGGACGTGGAAAAATGGGCGGAGTTCTTCAAGGAGAACCGCGCGGCGCGCGACGACGAAGAGGCCAACTGACCGTCGCGCGCGCCGAGCGTATTCTGCCTCAGCTCCGCGAACGATTCACTCCCGGCTTCATGCGGCGCACGATGTCCTGCACGCCCTCCACCGTGGGACGCGCCGTCTCGGGGTCGCGGTTGGTGAGCACGATCATCACCACGTCCCCTTCGTGCAGCCATTCGGCGTTCAGCCCCGGCGCCCCACCAGCCATCCCGAACGAGGGCATCTCCGCCGGCGCCGGAGCAGCGCCCGCCACCGGCCTCGGTCCGCCCGTGACCCACGACGCCCACGCTTTTCCGCACAGCTTGCCGCCGATCAGCGCGCGATCGAGCGCCAGCAGGTCCGCGAGCGTCGAGTAGCTGCCGCCGGCCGCGCTGCCGCGGGCCGGACGCGTCGCGACGTTGTCGCGTTCGCCCTGCGCGGCGCCCTCGGTGGTGTAGCCGCGCGCCACGCCCTTCGTGCCGTCACCCTCGACGAGCGCCGCCGTCGAGCGCATGCCGGCCGGCCCGAAGACGTGCTTCGCCAGGTAGTCGTAGTAGTCCTCGCCGGACACCTTCGCGATCACCTCGCCCAGCAGCACGTAGCCGCCGTTCGAATAGCGCTGGCTGGTGCCGGGCGCGAACCACAGCGGCTGGTCGCGAAACAGCGGCAGGTAGTCGCGGTTGTGCGCGAGCTTCTTCTTGTCCAGCGCGTCGTACGCGCCGTTGAAGAAATCGCCCACACCCGAGCGATGCGCGCACAGCATGGCGAGGGTGATGGAATCGGCATGCGGAAAGTCCGGCAGGTACTTCGACAGCCGGTCGTCGAGCGACAGCTTGCCCGCCTCCGCCAGCTGGGCGATGGCCGTGCGCGTGAACACCTTGCCGATGGACCCGACGTTGAAGCGGGTCGCGGCGGTGTTCGGGATCTTGCGCGAGCGGTCGGCATCGCCCCACGCGCCGCTCACGAGCACCTCGCCTCCTCGCGCGATGAGCGCGGCGCCCGACCACGCGCCGGTCGCGGCGCGCGAATCCAGGAGGGCCTTGGCCTGCTTCACCGCCGCGGCGCCGTCGAGCGGCGGGCCGGCGTCGCGAGGGGGCGGGCCGCCGCCTTCTCCGGGGGGCAGGGCCTCGAGTCGCACGCCCATGATGCGGTGGGGCGCCACAGCCTCGGCCTCGAAGACCGCCACGACCCGGTCGCCGTTGCCCGCGCTGCAGCGCACCGCCAGCCGCGTGACGTCGTCGTCCACCACTTCCAGCGGCGTGAGTCCGCCGGTGCGCTCGATCACCGCGGCGCGGCGCTGCATGCGCTCGTCCACGCTGACCGGGGCCTGCGGCGGCGACGTCACGTGCTCCGCGAAGAACGCGCGCGCCGCCGCGTCGTCGGCGGTGAGCATCGCGAACCACGCCCGGGCGTGCTGCGCGAGCGGCGTGCCGGGCCATTCGAGGGCTCCCGGCGCGGCGCTCGCGCTCACGACGACGAACAACAGCATTCCGGCCACATGACACCACGCGCGCGCTGCCTGCCGCATTTCGATCCTCCACTCGGCTACGCCTGGGGAGCAGGACCGGTCATGGGTGCCACAGGGCCGCGGTCGCGCGCAACAAGTAACGCACCGAACGCCGGCTCGGCGTCACGAAAGCGAACCGGCGCCCCGCAATCGCGAAGCGCCGGCTCTTTCGTTCCTGTCGTCGTGCGCCGCTACTGCCCGCCGCGCGACGTGTGCACGATGCGTCCGCCGTCGCCCACGGCCCAGCCGCGCTGCTCGTCCACGAAGTACACGTCGTTCAGCGTCTCGCTGGCGTTGGCGTCCTGCGCCACCCACGCCGCGCCGCCGTTGATCGTGCGCAGCACCAGCGACGCGCTGCCGTTGGTGCCCACCGCCCAGCCGAGCGTGTTGCTCAGCATCTGCACGCCGCGCAGCTGGTGCGCGCCGCCGGTGCTGGACGTGGTCCAGTCGAGCGAGTCCACGGTGGCCGTCGTGCGCGCCACGGTGCCCTGCGCGCCCACGGCCCACGCCAGCGTGTTGCTGCGGCGCGCGACGCTCTCGAGCGCCTGAGCGGTCAGCGAAGGCTGCACGATGTACCAGCTCGCGCCGCCGTTGTGCGTGCCGATCACCACGCCGCCCGTGCCCACGGCCCAGCCGTTGGCGGTGTCGGCGAAGGCGACCGAGTTCAGCTGCTGCGCCGTCGGAGAGACGCGCGTCCACGACACGCCGCCGTTGCGCGTGCGCAGCACCACGCCGCTCGCGCCCACGATCCAGCCGTATCGTGTGCCCACGAAGCGCACGCACATCAGGTCTTCGGCGGCCGTCACGTTGTTCTGGCGCGCCCACGTGGCGCCGCCATCCACGGACTTCATCACCGTGCCGGCGCTGCCCACCGCCCAGCCCGTGTCGGCGTGGGTGAACCAGATGGACTCGAGCGACGACGTGGTGCCGCTCGTGCGCACGGTCCAGGTGTTGCCGGCGTCGAGCGTGCGCAGCAGCGTGCCCACCTCGCCCACGGCGTATCCCTTGCGGCCGTCGGCCAGGAAGTGCACGGCGTTCAGGTTGTT
>JADLGX010000283.1 GCA_020849095.1 Candidatus Eiseniibacteriota bacterium | reverse complement strand
GCCTTCATCACGTCGGTGCCGCGGCGGATGCCGCTGTCGAACATCACGGGCACCGAGGGGCAGGCCGCGACGATCTCGGGCAGCACGCGCAGCGGCGTGACCGCGCCGTCGAGCTGCCGCCCGCCGTGGTTGGAGACGATGAGGCCGTCGGCGCCGCGGTCCACGGCAATGCGCGCGTCCCGCGCGTCGAGGACGCCCTTCACGATCACGCGCCCCTTCCACATCGCGCGGATCTTCGAGAAGTGGTTCCAGTCGAGGTCGCCGCGGTCCGAGTAGTCGCGCAGCACGTTGGGCGAGAGGATCGGCGCGCCGCGCGTGGCGAAGTTGTTCTCGAAGTGCGGCATGCCGTGCTGCAGGATCGTGCGCAGGAAGGTCCCGAAGGTCCAGCGCGGCCGCACCATCCCGTCCCAGGCGAGGCGAAGCGTCGGGCGAAGCGGCGTGGAAAAGCCGGCGCGCACGTTGTTCTCGCGGTTGCCCGCCATGGGCACGTCGACCGTCACCACCAGCGTCCGGTAGCCCGCGGCGGCGATGCGCTCCACGAGCGGGACGAAGCGCGCCTCGTCGCCGGTGAGGTAGGCCTGGAACCACGAATCCGGCGCCGCCTGCGCCACGTCCTCCAGCCGGATGAGGGACGAGCCGCTCATGGCGAAGGGGATGTTCGCCTCGCGCGCGGCCTTCGCGAGCACCAGGTCGCCGCGGTAGGCGTAGAGCGCGGCGATGCCGATGGGCGCGACGCCGAAGGGGGCCGAGTACTCGTGCCCGAAGAGGGTCGTCGCCGTCGTGCGCCGCGCCACGCCCTGCAGCACGCGCGGGACGAACTGCCACTCGTTGAACACGGCGCGGTTGTCCTCGCGCGAGACGTTGTCCTCCACGCCGCCGCTCAAGTAGGCGAAGACGGGGCGCGGCAGGTGGCGGCGCGCGGCCTCCTCGAAGTCGTCTAGGGAGAGAAGGCCGCGCAGGCGGGCGGGAAGCGAAGGGGGGGAACTCATGGATGGTGACGGCGGTTCGCAGGGGCATCGCCATTCTACGCAATGGCGCCGGAAAGGCCGCCGGGGCCGCGATTGCCTACCTCCCCATTGGGGAGGTATGATGCCGGCATGGACCAGGTCACCCTCCTTCGCCTCGCCAAGCGCGAGCTGGGGCTTTCCTACCCGGGGCTCGCCGGGGCGCTCGGCGTGAGCGCCCGGGCGATGGAGAAGTGGTCCCTCGGCCCGGCCTCCGGCGACCGCCGCGAGATGCCGCTCATCGCGCGCCGCCTCGTCGCCCACCTGCTCGCCGACGCGAAACGCCGCCGCCTCGAGGCGGGCGACCGCGAGTCCGCCGAACGGCTCGACGCGATCTCCGCCCAGGCCGATCCCGAGCGGATGCGCGAATCGCTTCGCGCCTTCGATTCCCTGCAGCGGTCCGCGGACGCGCTGGCGCCCATGACGGCGCGGCGCCGCCCGCCGCACTTCCGCACCTGGGCCGAGAAGTTCGCCTGGGAGGAAAAGGAGCTGCTCGCCGATGCCCGCCGCGCCCGAGCGAAGAGCGCCCGCCGCCGCTGACATCCTGCTCGTGCTGGGCGAGCTGGAGCGCCATCGCGTCCGTTACGTCCTGCTGGGCGGCGCGGCCATGGCGGTGCACGGCTTCCCGCGCATGACGCGCGACATCGACTGCCTCTTTCCCGTGGACGCCAGGAACAACGCGCGGCTCCTCGCGGCCCTCGCCGCCCTCGGCCGCAAGCTCCGGCTCGACTTCATCCCGGCGAAGGCGTCGCTCGACCGGGGCTTCTCCACGGCGGCCGAAGGCGAGATCGCCCTCGACATCCTCTTCGTGGCCGCCTCGCGGCGCTTCGAGGACTACGAGGCGTACATCGAGGAGCGCGAGATCGACGGCGTGCGCTTCAAGGTGCTCGACGTGGACGGAATGCTGGTGTCCAAGGAAACAGGGCGCGAGGTCGACATCCCCGACCGGCTGAGGCTGCGCGGGCTCAAGGACTGAGCGGGCCCCTCCTCACGCCGGCGGCGCGATCGTCACCTCGCCCTGCCCGCTCGCCTCGAGGGAGCGCCTCACGAACCCGGAGGCCTTGGCCTCCTCGATGAAGGCGGCGAGGACGGCGGCCGCCCCGGGCCGGCCCTTTGGCACGGCCGCCGCCTGCCGGATCACCATGAAGCTCTCCTCCAGCACGCGCAGGCCGTGGTGCGCGGCGGCGTACGCGGCAAGCGGCTGGCGGACGCCGGCGGCGGCATCCAGGCCCTGCGTGACGAAGCGCTCGATGGCCGCGGGCGAGCCGTCGACGCGCTCGAGGGCCGCGTGGCGGATCTCGCGCGTGAGGAAGAGGTCGTAGGCGGTCTTGAGGCCCACGGCGATGCGCCTACCCGCCTGGTCGAGATCGGCCACGCCCCGGTACGGCGAGTCCGCGCGCACGAGGTAGGTGCCCTCGATGAGGACATAGGGCGCGGTGAAGTCGATGTCCGTCGCGCGCGCCGGGTCGGCGGCGAGGAAGGCCACGTCCCACGCGCCGGCCTTCGCCGCGTCGGCCATCTTTCCCGCCGTGTCGAACGCCACGAACTCCACCGGCAGGCCAAGGCGCCGCGCCAGCTCGCGCGCGAGCGCGGGGCCCACGCCCTGTGGCGTCCCGTCGGCGGCGCGCTGCGCGATGACGGGGTTGCCGAAATTCACGCCCACGCGCAGCACGCCCGCGGGCGCGATCTCCGGCGACGGCACGCGCACCCAGCCTTCCATCAGCCGGCGGGCGCTGCGGCTCAGCACCGCCTTCGCGACCTTCCACTGCCCGCCTTCCTGCACCGCCTCGGCGCCGACGGCGAGCGTGCCGGAGGGATGGCCGAACACGATGCGCGCGGGATCGCTGCCCGGGCGCAGCACGCGGTGCACGATCGTCCCGGGGATGGCCGCGGCGACGGCGATGGCCACCGCCCCCGTGCCCGTCATCGCGTGGTGCAGCACGCCCATGGAGAGGATGCGCGCCGTGATCGAGAGTCCCTCGGCCTCCACGCGCTTGCCGTCGGAAGCCGTGTACGACTGCGGCGGCGACACGAAGGCGAGCTTGGGCGTCGCGGGCCGGTCGCGCGTGGCCTGCGCCGCGCTCGCCGCGAGCCCCATCGCCACGGCGGCTTGCGCGCGCACCGATTCCAGCCGCGCGAGGAGCGCCTTGTCGCCGGTCACGTCGCCCTGCAGCTCCGGGCCGGCGAGCCCCAGCGCCTTCGCCTCCACGAACACGGTGGGATTGCCCGCCGTGACGAGCGTGGCCTCGATGGGGCCCACGCCGGGCACCTCGAG
>JADLGX010000282.1 GCA_020849095.1 Candidatus Eiseniibacteriota bacterium | reverse complement strand
GGCGTGGATCGGCGAATCGGTGCCGCCGGAGTCGCTCGCGATCGGCATGGCGCTGCGGCTGGTGCCGCGCATTCACGAAGAGGTCGAGGACATTCGCGTGGACTACACGCTGGAGGCGCCCGGCAAGGCCGGGCACTGAAGCCAAGGAGCCGATTCCATGAGCTGGAAGACTCACATCGAGGGCGGCATCGCCACGCTGACGCTCGACCACCCGCCGCTCAACATCCTCACACGCGCGGTGCTGGGCGGACTGCGCGAGTCGCTGGCCACGCTGGCCGCCACCGCCGACCTGCGCGTGGTGCTGCTCACGGCCGCGGGCAAGCACTTCTCGGCCGGCGCCGACGTGGGCGAGCACCTGCCGCCCGAGTACGCCGAGCTGATCCCGGAGTTCTGCGACACGCTCGAGTCGCTGGTGAGCTTTCCGCTGCCGGTGATCGCGGCCGTGCGCGGGCGCTGCCTGGGCGGCGGCTTCGAGCTGGCCATGGCCGCCGACGTGATCGTGGCGGGCGAGGGCGCCACCTTCGGCCAGCCCGAGATCCTGCTGGGCGTGACCGCGCCGGTCGCCTGCGTGTTGCTGCCGCGGCTGGCGCAGCACGGCTTCGCGGCCGAGCTGCTCTTCACCGGCGACGCCGTGTCGTCCACGCGCGCGCGCCAGGCCGGCGCGGTGCAGCACGTGGTGGCCGACGCCGCCGTGGAGGACGAGGCCCTGGCCATCGCCCGCCGGATCGCGCGGCACAGCGCGGTCGCCGTCCGCGCCACCAAGCAGACGCTGCTCGACGCGGCGGCCCGTCCGCGCGCCGAGGCGTTGCGCGCGGCGAGCGACTACTACGTGAACACGCTCATGAACACCCACGACGCGCTCGAGGGGCTGAAGGCGTTCCTCGAAAAGCGTCCCGCCGCGTGGAGGCACCAGTGAACGATGTTCGGGTCTTTCCCGAGTGGAAGGGCAAGGATCTCGACGGCATCCTGCATGCGGTCGTGGAACTGCTCGACGACACCGAGTTTCCCACCGTCAAGCGCTGGCGCGAGGCCGGCGGCAAGGTCGTGGGCCACTTCCAGGTCTACTTTCCCGAGGAGATCGCGCACGCGGCCGGCATGCTGCCGTTCAAGATGCGCGGCGCCCCGGTCGAGCCCAAGCACGCCGACTCGCACTTCGGCTCGTACCTGTGCTCGATCCTCAAGACGTCGCTCGAGCTGCTGATCAGCAAGCGCGTCGAGCTGGAGCTGTTCGTCACCCATCCCATCTGCGACGCGGCGCGCAACCTGGCCGCCGTGTGCGGGCGCAACTTTCCCTACCCGTGCCAGATTCTCTACCTGCCGCAGAACGCCTCGTCGCCCGCGGCGCGCGACTACCTGGCGGGCGAGTACGGCCGGCTGCTGCGGCTGTGCGAGAGTATCGCGGGCCGCACGGTGAGCGACGACGACCTGCGCGCGTCGCTGGCGGTGTTCAACCGCAACCGCGCGCTGCTGCGCGAGCTGTACGCGATCAAGCGCGAGACTCCGTGGCTGGTGGCCATGCACGAGGCCTACGCGCTCGTGGCGATCGGCGGGCTCATGCCGCGCGAGGAGCACAACGAGATCCTCGAGGCGGTGCTGCCGCTGCTGCGCAAGCGGGACCGCAAGAAGCACGACCGCGTGCGCGTGGTGTTCGAGGGCGGATTCTGCGAGCAGCCGCCGTTCGAGCTGATCCGCGCCATCGGCCGGTCCTGCTACGTGGTGGACGACGACCTGCTGATCGGGCTGCGCTGGATCCTCGAGGACCTGCCGGTCACGGGCGATCCGCTCGACGCGCTGGCCTTTGGCTATCTGGAGCGCTCCAGCTACAGCCCCGTGCAGCACGACCCGCGCAAGCAGAAGGAAGACATGCTGCTCAAGCGCGTGCGCGAATCCAACGCGTCGGCCGTGATCCTGTCGGCGGCCAAGATGTGCGAACCCGGACTCGAGGAGCAGGTGGCGTACGTGCACGCGCTCGACGAGGCCAAGCTGCCGTACTTCGTGACCGAGTTCGAAGAGAACATGACCAGCTACGACACGCTCGAAATCCAGCTCGAGACGTTCGTCGAGAACCTGCTGTTCGTCTAGGAGGCGTCATGAGCGGGACCGCCGGATCGGAAAGCATCGTCGGACGGGGCAATCGCGAAGGCGCGCGACTGTTCCGCCAGTGGTTCGACGGACTGGGCCAGGCCGCGGAGGAAAACCGCGGCGGCGCCTATGTGTTCGTCATGGGCAGCCTGGGCGAGCTGCTGAGCACGTTCGACCTGCCGCTCGTCTTCCCCGAGATCAACTCGCTTCAGACGGCCGTGCGCCACCAGGCGCACGACTACCTCAACGAGGCCGAGGACATCGGCTATTCGCCCGACATCTGCGGCTACGTGAAGGCCGACGTGGCCACGCAGCGCCGCGGCGGCATGCTGCCCATGGGGCGGATTCCCAAGCCCTCCATTGCCGTGCTCACGAACGCCTGCAACACGTACATCAAGTGGGCCGAGATCTGGGAGCGCATGTACAAGATGCCGGCGTACGTGCTGGACATTCCCGCGTCGCGCCAGGACGGGCATCCGGTGGTCAAGGGCAACCCGGACTTCGAGCGCGACCGCAAGTACGTCGCCGCGCAGCTGCGCGAACTGATCGGCGTGCTCGAGGGCGTGACGAAGAGGAAGTTCGACGTGGACCGCCTGCGCGAAAACATGAAGCACGCGAACACCATGAGCCGCGGCTGGAAGCGCGTCCTCGAGCTCAACCAGAGCCGGCCGTCGCTGTTCAACGCGCTGTCCGACGGCACCATCTACCTGGGCGTGTGCAACGGCTTCCGCGGGCACGAGCTGGGGGCGAAGTACTTCGACGACCTCGTCGAGGAGATGGAGTACAAGCGCGACCACGGCATCGGAACGCTGGTGGACGAAAAGCACCGGCTGCTGTTCGTCGGCGTGCCCTGCTACCCGATCTTCCGCCGCTTCACCGAGCTGTTCTCGGAGCACGGCGGCACGTTCGTGAACTCGACCTACCTGTGGTTCGCCTCGGGCGGCACCAACCTGGGCT
>JADLGX010000281.1 GCA_020849095.1 Candidatus Eiseniibacteriota bacterium | reverse complement strand
TCCATGGCCAGCGAGCGGCCGAGCGCGCGCCCGATGCGCAGGTCCAGTCCGCCGCGGTCCAGGTGATGGCGCGTCTCGGTGCTGTCCAGGTAGTAGATGCGGTCCACGCTCTCGCCGCGCAGCCGCAGCTCCCAGAAGTCGAGTGCGGACTCGCCCGCAGGCCGGCGCAGCGTCAGGTCCAGGCCGGCCACGCGGTAACCCACGCGTGCGCTCAGGCGCAGCGCCTCGCCGTGCCCGGTGAGGTTGTCCGCGTTGAGCTGCGCGGGCATCACGTACCAGCTCGAGAAGTCCTCGTAGCCGAGCCCGAAGCGCAGGTGCGGGCGGCTCTCCTGCACCTCGAACACGAGCACGATCCGTCCCGGCTCGCCCGCGGGCTTCGTGCGCACGTCGATCGCGCGAAACAGCCCGCTCGCGCGCAGCCGCGCGGTGGCGGCCTCGATCACCTCGACCGATGCCGTCGCGGGCAGGGCCAGCGCCGCGGCGCGCTCGGCCCGCTCGACCGGCGTGCGCGAGAGCCCCGCGAACTCGATGCGTTCGATGGTCAGCGTGCGCGCGGGAACGCGCGCCGCCGGGGCTTCGAAGTCGTCGGGGCCGTGCGCTTGCGCCACCGGCGCGGCCCCGGCCAGCGCCAGCCACAGCGCGAACGCGTGGCAACGGGCGCGGGTCGGTTGGCGGCGAAGGTTCATGCGCGGCTCGTGGACGAGGGTGGGGTTCATGCTCTCTTGAACTGCAACCCGCATGCCGCGCGCGACCCGCGGGAGGAAACGCGACAGTCCCGCCGAAAGCCCAATGATCGGTGGCTTTTCGAGCGGGCGCGCGCCGCTCCCGTCATCGGCCCGTGGCGCGGGGCGCGTGAGGGATTACCACACCTGTGAGAAATCGAGCCACCGCGAAGCGGCGACCGGGGGCAGCGAAAAGGCGCCCCGGATGAGTGGTCCGGGGCGCCGTCCAGCCGAGCGGCTCAGCAACCGCCCGAGGTCGAGCGGGGCTTTTCGAACGTCACGGCATCCCCCGGCCCGAGGGTGCGGGCCTTGGGAGTCGAGATCGTGAGCGTGTCTCCCTTCACCTCGAGGATGGCTCCCCTTCCTCCGAGGATGCGCACCGGCGCCCCCTTCTTGATCCAGGGCTCGGCCGCCCCGGTGAGCACCAGCCTCACGCGGGACTTCTCGCTGCTCACCACGGTTCCGATTCTCTCCGCCGCTCGGGCGACTCCGGCAACGATGCCGAGCGCCAGCGCGAGCGTGCATGCCGCCGTCATGACTCTGCTCATCGAATCCTCCTTCGTGACGGCCTAGAAGACGACCTGGGTCATGAGCCGGAGCGTCGCGAACCCGGTCACCTTGGCCAGCGCGGAGCCGGTCTTCGGCCCGTTGATCAGTTCGGTGGGAATCCCGAACGCGGTCCACAGGTATTCGCCGGTCAACCGCACGTTCTGCTGGCGCACGTAGTAGTTCAGCCCGCCGCCGCTCTGCGTGATCTTCTGGTCGTTGTATCCGAGCAGATGGGCGAAGTCCCAGCTCTCGTAGATGCCGTAAGGCTGCAGCCGGCCGTCCGCGCCGAACGTCATGGGCAGCAGGAGCGCCGCCTTGAGGAAGTGGCCGCTCTTCTGGCCGTTGATGCCGGTGATGACGGCCAGCCGGTCGCCGGACGCGGTGTTGGTGCGGTACGCGTCCTCGAAGTCCACGCTCAGGTACTGCGCGTTGAACGTGAACACGCCCAGTTGCGCCGCCGGGTACTCCAGCAGGACGTCCGCCGAGTAGGCCGTCATCGCCACCGACTCGTCGTTGGTGGGCGTGGCCACCACCTTCATCACCGCCGGCGTCTGCACCGAAGGGTTGGGCGGACTGGCGGACGTGGTGCCGTCGGCGAAGTAGAACGTGTTCACCACGTTCTTGAATGCCGCCGCTCCCTGATAGGCCACGCCACCGCCCACGGTCAGCGTGCGCTGGTCACCGAAGCGCGTTCCCTCGTAGCCCGAGCCCGGCTCCGGATCGAGCAGGGCCACGTGCACGCGCGCCACGTACTCCAGGTTGTTCATCGGCGCGGCGCTCGAAACCGCGGTCACACCGACGAGCTTGGGGTTCGCGGAGACCGGGATGGAGGTCGAAGAGGAGCCTTCACGGCCCTGGAAGGCGCCCGCGAAATAGGCGAGCCGCTCCTGCACCGCGTGTCCCCAGGCGACCACGCCCACGTCACGGCTGAACTTGGCGGGCGAGCTTCCGTAGGCCGAGTAGACGAACATCGAACGATCGAGCGTCAGCGGCGAGAAGCAGTCGTCGAGGTTCGCGCGCGTGAGCGGGATCTTGGTCAGCCCCACCTTGAGGTTGAACTCCGGGCGGAAGTTCGCGACGCCGTAGGCGTCGATGATCCGCACGTCACGATCGTTCCAGTCCACGTCCTGCGCCGCGAGCGAGTAGCCGAGGGCCGACTTGGTGGTGCCGATGTTCCCGCACGTCTGCCACTTGAATCCGTAGGTGCTGTCGAGCATGCCGGTCGCCGCGATCCGCATGCGCTGAAAGTGCATGTCGGTGCGCGCCGTCCGGCCGGACCGGCCCGCTCCGAAGTCCGTGTTCTCGACGTACACCTGGCCCTTGAGGTCGAACTGCAGGTAGCCGCCGTTTTCCCCGAACTCGATGGCCGGCCCCGCCTGGGCCGCGCCGAACGCGAGCAGGCCGAGCACGAGCGCGCCCAGCCCCGCCGCGATGGAAGTACTGCCGTTGATGAATCGCATGGTTCCTCCGTCGTATTCGGCGCCCGGCCCTGTTTGAGAGGACGAGGCGCATGACCTACGCTGCCGGATGCAGTATTCGACGGCGGGCCCCGCACGACCCCACGAATGCTTTTCCTGGGCCCATTCCCGTTCGGAATGACCGGAACGAGGCGTCCATGCAGTTGGACTATCTGGAAACACTGGTCGAGGCCGCGGCCTCGGGAAGCTTCTCGCGCGCGGCCGAGCGCCTGTTCCTGACCCAGTCGGCGGTCTCCAAGCGCATCCGCTTCCTCGAGGAGCACTACGGCTACCCGCTCCTCGACCGCTCGGGGCCCCTGCTGGTCCCCACCCCCGCCGGCCGGCTCGTGCTCGAGAAGGCGCAGCACCTGCTCTCGATCGAGCGCGAACTCGAGGAGGGGCTCCAAGGGCTGCACCGCCGGCGCGCGGTCAGCTTCTGCTGCACGCCCGCGTTCGGCGTGGCGCACCTGCCCGAAGTGATGCGCCATCTGGTGATGCAGGGTGCGGACATGAGCGGCGTGCGGTTCCTGTTCGACACGCCGGACAACATCCTGCGCGGCGTCACCGAGGAGCGCTACGACATCGCCGTCGCGGAGCACTGCACGGCGCCCGACCTGGCCGGGCTCACCACGTTCGAGCTGCCGGCGGACGAAATGGTGTTCGTCAGTTCGCCGTCGCTCGGGCTGCCCACGCCCGGCATCCCGCTCGGCGTGCTCTGCGGGCAGACGCTGCTGCACCGGCAGGAAGCCTGCTGCTCGCGGATCTTCCTCGACGCCAATCTCGCCCGGGTCGCCCGGTCACTGACCGACTTCCGCAGGACCGTGCTCATCGACGACCTGCCCCTGATCCTGCAGTCCGCCGTCGAGGGCGCCGGCGTGGCCTTCGTCTCGCGCGACGTGGCATCCGCTCACGTCCGCTCGGGAGCGCTCGTGACCCACCGTGTCGAGGGGTTCGTGCACCGGCGCGAGCGCACGCTGGTCGCCTCGGCGCGGCACTCGTCCAACGCGCCCGCGCGACAACTGCTCGAAAGCGTGCTCGCGTCGTTCCCGGCGCGCGCGAAGACCGTTCAGCCGATCGGCGCCTGAGCCGCCCCCGGAGCGGGGCTCAGCGCGGAACAGCCTCGTGGATCTCGGTCACCGCCCGGCCGTCCACGGGCTTGGCCAGCGCCAGCCCGAGCCACGCCGCCGCGGTCGCGAACGTGTCCTCGGTGTGCACCTGCAGGTCCTGGATCTGCGCCAGGTCGAAGTCGCGCTTCACGCCCGGGCCGGCCGCGACCCACGGGATCAGCCGGCTGCGCGCAT
>JADLGX010000280.1 GCA_020849095.1 Candidatus Eiseniibacteriota bacterium | reverse complement strand
CCGGCGACGCGCAGGGCGCCCGCGCGTTCGAAAAGCATGGGCAGGGCCGACGTGCTGTCGTTGAAGCGCGCTTCGAACGCGATCGTGCTGTCGAACAGCGCGACCGCCTCGCGCCCGCGTCCCGTGGCGGCGAGCGCGCGCGCCTGCTCGTGCAACCGGTCGTATCGCGACGGGTCGCCCACCGGGAACGCCCGCTGCAGGACCGGCTGCCAGCGGCGCTGGACCGCGAGCGCCTCCTCGTGGTCGCCGAGATCGTTGAGGCACTCCATGTAGCCGCCGACCGAGTACCCGAGCCGGACGGTATCCACGCGAGCCACCGAGGATTCCCACGCGATGACGCGCTCGAGCAGCCCGCGCGCGCGCACCAGGTCGCCCACGCGCATGCTGACGAGCGCGACGTTGTATCGCGTCTGGTCCACGTCGGGATGGTCGGGCCCGAGGCTGGCCTCCATCAGCCGCAGCATGTGCTCGAGATTGGCGAGCGATCCGAGCTGGTCGCCCGCGATGTTCTGCTGGGCGGCCAGCGACGAGTAGGCCGACAGTGTGCGGACATCATCCGGCCCGAATCGGTGGACCATGATGGCGAGGGCGCGCGTCGCCTCGGAGAGCCTGCCGCCGCGCTGCGCGCTGGAGGCCACGTTGGAGGCCTGGCGCAGCGTGGCTCCCAGCTCGAGGTGATCCGCGGGCAACGCGCGTTCGTAGATCGCGAGCGCGCGCGTGATCTCGAACTGCGCGCGGTCCGGCTCGCGCCGGCGGCGGTACAGCTCCGACGCCGCGCGCAGGCTGCGGGCGTACAACAGCGAGTCGGGCCCCGGATGGGCGGTGCAGATCGCGCGCGCGCGCTCGAGCTGCGCCAGCACCCCGGGCTCGCGGCCGCGCCCGTTCAGGCAGGCGATCTCGACCAGGTCGAGGAGGGCCACACCCACCCGCAGCGAATCCCGCTCCCGGCGCGCCGCCAGTTCGGCCACGATGGCCACCGCCATGCTGTCCATGACGGGAAACCGGCGCGCCATGCCCAGCTGGGTCCACGGCTCGCGATAGCCGATCGAGCGCCACGTGAGCGTGTCGGGTTCCGCGGGCTTCGGGCGCGCGGCGGAAACGGCCGGAAAGCAGAGCACGGCCAGCAGGAGTGCGAGCAGGGGGCGCATGTGGAAAGACTATCGGCCGGGGAGAGAGGGCAACAGCCCTATTTCCCCCCGGCCGATGGCTCGCTTCGACCTGCTAACGGTAGAGCGACTTCAGCCGTCCCCACGTGGAGCCCTGCGTGGCCGTCGGGTGGCAGCCGAACGTGAACGTGACGCTGAGCCGGTGCGGGGCGTTCAGGCTGGAGCCCAGCGAGCAGAACGTGTTGAGGTCGTTGTCCGCCGCGAAGGGCACCGAACCCATGGAGCCCTGCGAGCCCCACACGAAGAAGTTGACGACCGAGCAGGCGCGCACGGTGGGATTGCCGTTGGAGAAGTTCAGCTCCACCTCGGCGATGTTGCAGCCCGAGTCGTTGCCGTCGAGATCGTCGCACTCGACCGTGAGGAACTCGCCGAGCGGATCGGGATTGCCGTTCAGGTCGGAATAGAAGATGTCGTAGAACTCGGTCGAGTTGCCCACGAAGTCGGCATTGCCCGGCCCCAGCGTTCCCGGCAGGCGGGCGAACAGCACGTCGTCGAAGAACACCCACGTGTGCGGGATGTTCACGAAGGTCACTTCGTGAACCGTGATCGTGGCCAGGCCCGGCGTGTTGCGAAGGGCAGCGGCGGATGCCGGGGCGGCCATGGCGAGGACGGCGAGGGCGATCAGCAGGATCAAGCGGCGCATGAAGTCTCCGAGGTGCGAGGGGTGGCGCTCCGGTCGCGGCCGAGCGGGCGTGCCACACCATGGGGAGCGGAGAGTCTAGGAAACGGATGTGCGGGCGGCGAGCGAATATTGATCGCGTGCACCCGCAGCATCTGATGTTGAGCAGCGGAAAACCGCCGTCAGGCCATCCAGTGAAGAATGGCGGAGCACAGGACCAGGCCCGCCAGGTGATAGCCGCCGGTGACCGCGGCGTACAGCCCCGGCCTGGGCATGTTGGGCGAGATGGCGTTGACCGCGGTGATGGCAGCGCCGTAACCCACGCCCACCACGAGCCCGATCTCGAGGTACTGCGCCAGCGTGACCGGATGCGCCAGGGCGACCAGCCACGAGGTGGCGAACGCGCCCACGAGGCAGCCGAGCAGCGGCCCGATGTAGTAGAGGGCGCTCGGCCTCCAGCGCGCGGGACGGTCGAAGCCGACCGCCACGTCCCACTGCTTGCCGAACAACGGGGTGAACCACAGGCCGCCGAGCGCGAAATACGCGAAACCGGCGGCGAGAATCGGAAGCCACTTCATCGGGAAACTCCTGAAGGACCGGGAGGGGCGGGAGCGCCGGCCAATGGGCCGCGACGGCGGGCATTATCTTCATATCCCGAGAAATCGCAATGGGGCGAGCGCCCTACATGACCACCGAGAAGTTGAACCGCGTCGCCTCGGCGCCCGCCGCGCGCGCGAACGCCAGCACCTCGGTGAGCTCCTCCACCACCTCGGCGTGCTGGTTCGAGATCAGCCCGAACCGGACCTTCTTCTCGACGATGTGGCGCAAGAGCGCATCGAGCAGCTCGATCGCCGCCGCGCGCTCCATCCACGCCCCGTCGGTCGCCATGAGCTGGTGGGTGGACTCGACGCCTTCGGGCAGCTCCATGTCGGTGGTGTTGAAGCGCAGGTCGGTCGTGTCGCAGAGCGCGTGAAACGACGGCAGTCCGAGCGACAGGGCGATGGCGTCCAGCTTGTCGGCGTGCTTGTACAGCGCGATGTGGTCGGACTCGTCGGACTTCACCTCGCCCGACACGAGGACGTTTGCCCACAGGACGGTGCTCACGATCGGCCTCCCGCATTGGCATCGGCAAAGCTCTTGAGCACCCGGCGTTCGGCGGCCGGCGCGGGCCAGATCTCGACGAGGTAGGAGTCGCCGTTGTACTCGGTCTCGTCGGGTTCCGCTTGCAGTCCGGCCATGGAGATGCGCACGCGGTGGCTGCCCGGGCTCAGCGCGAGCACCACTCCGGTCGGCTCGTCGGGACAGCCGTCGAGCGAGGCGCGGCCGGCCGAAAGCTCGAGCGGGCCCTCGACGACGTGATCGAACGCGTCCAGGCCGG
>JADLGX010000279.1 GCA_020849095.1 Candidatus Eiseniibacteriota bacterium | reverse complement strand
GCCGTGCTGCTGCTGGCGGCGCTGCTGTCCGAGGCGGAGATGGCGCGCTACATCACCGAGGCGCGGCTGCTGGGCCTGGACTCGCTGGTCGAGGTGCACGACGAGGAGGAACTGGCGCCGGCCGTGCGCGCGGGCGCGTCCATCATCGGGATCAACAACCGCAGCCTGCACACATTCGAGGTGAGCCTCGAGACCAGCATCCGGCTGCTGCCCCTGCTGCCCCCGCACGTGGTGGCGGTGGCGGAGAGCGGGCTGTCTCGCGCCGAGGACCTGGCGCGCCTGCGCGAGACGCGCTGCGACGCGGTCCTGATGGGCGAGGTGTTCATGACCAGCGCGGACCCCGCGGCCACGCTCGCCATGCTGGGCGCCGCCGCGCGCGGGGAATGAACCGCTCCTCGCACCACACCTGCGTGAAGGTGTGCGGGCTCACTCGCCTCGAGGACGCCGCATGGGCGGTGGAGTGCGGCGCGGACTGGCTGGGGTTCATCGTGAAGGCGAACAGCCCGCGCTCGATCGCGCCCGCGGGCGCCGCGGCGATCCTGGCCGCGCTCCCGGGCGCGACCGGCGTGGCCGTGATGGTCTCGCCCACGCCGGAAGAGGCGCTCGAACTGGCCCGCGCCTGCGGCGCGGCGCGCCTGCAGCTGCACCGCGTGGACGCCGCGGCATGGCCCGCCGATTTTCCGCTGCCGTGCACGTTCGGCCTGGGCGTGGGGGAGGACGGCTCGTTTCACGGCGCGCCGCCGCCGCCGCCCCACCTGATCCTGCTCGACACCGCGCACGCCACGCTGGCGGGCGGCACGGGACGGACTTTTCCCTGGAACGCGGCGAAGCAGCTGGCATCGGACAGGGCCGTGATGCTCGCGGGCGGTCTCGACGGCGGCAACGTGGCCGATGCGATCATGGCGGTGCGCCCGTTCGGGGTGGACGCCGCGTCACGGCTCGAAACTTCGCCCGGCATCAAGGACCACGAACACGTGCGCCGCTACGTCGCCGCCGTGAGGGAGTGTGATGAGCGCATTCGAGCAACAGCCTGACGCGGGCGGCCACTTCGGCCCCTACGGCGGCAGCTTCGTTCCCGAGACCCTGGTGCACGCGCTGGAAGAACTCGAGCGCGAGTACCGCCGCGCGCAATCGGACCCGGGCTTCCAGAAGGACCTGCTCGACACGCTGCGCGACTTCGCGGGCCGCCCGACTCCGGTGATCGAGGCGAAGCGCTTTTCCGAGGCCGCCGGCTGCCGCGTCTTCCTCAAGCGCGAGGACCTGCTCCACACCGGCGCGCACAAGATCAACAACACGATCGGGCAGTGCCTGCTCACCAAGCGAATGGGCAAGCCGCGCGTGATCGCCGAGACCGGCGCGGGCCAGCACGGCGTGGCCACAGCCGCAGCCGCGGCTCGCTTCGGGCTCGAGTGCGTGGTGTACATGGGCAGCGAGGACGCGCGCCGCCAGAAGCTCAACGTGGAGCGCATGCGCCTGCTGGGCGCCGAGGTGCGCGAGGTGCACGCCGGCTCGCGCACGCTCAAGGACGCCGTCAACGAGGCGCTGCGCGACTGGGTCACGCGCGTCCGCGACACGCACTACATCCTCGGCTCCGTGCTGGGACCGCACCCGTTCCCGGTGATGGTGCGCGACTTCCACCGCGTCATCGGCATCGAGGCGCGCGCCCAGTTCGACGCGCTCGACGGCGGACTGCCCGACGTGCTCGTCGCCTGCGTCGGCGGCGGCAGCAACGCGATCGGGCTCTTTCACGCGTTCCTCGGCGACGCCGGCGTGCGCAAGGTGGGTGTCGAGGCCGCGGGACACGGCATCGCCAGCGGCAAGCACGCCGCGCGCGTGCCCGAGCACAGCGTGGGCGTGCTGCACGGCACGCGCACCCTCATCCTTCAGGACGAAGACGGCATGGTGCGCGAGACGCACTCGGTGTCGGCCGGGCTCGACTACCCGGCGCTCGGCCCGGAGCACGCGTGGCTGAACGACCAGGGGCTGGCCGAGTACTCGAGCGCGACCGACGAAGAGGCGCTCGCCGCATTCGAGGCGCTCTGCCGGCTCGAGGGCATCCTGCCCGCGCTGGAATCGTCGCACGCGCTGGCGTGGACGCTGCGGGAAGGCCGGACGCTCGGCGAGGACGCGCGCGTGCTCGTGAACCTGTCGGGCCGTGGCGACAAGGACGTGGCCGAGGTGCTCCGCGTGACCGGACGGGGCTGACGCGCGTGGCCGTGGCGGGCCTGCACCACGTGACGGCGATCTCCGCGTCGGCGCAGGCGACGCTCGACTTTCACGTGCGCGTGCTGGGACTGCGGCTGGTCAAGCGCACCGTCAACTTCGAGGACGCGCGAGCCTGGCACCTGTATTTCGGGAACGAGGGCGGCGCACCGGGAACGCTGATCACGTTCTTCGCCGCCGCCGGCACGCGCCCGGGCGGGCGCGGCGGGGCCGGCATGGCGACCTCGTGGGCGCTGGCGGTGCCGCGCGATTCGCTGGACGGCTGGAAGCGCCGGCTCAAACGCCTCGGCGTTCCCGTGACCGAATCTCCGGGACGGTTCGGCGACCGCGCGCTCGCCGTGGACGATCCCGACGGGCTGCGCGTGGAACTGGTGGAGAGCGAAACGCGCGCGGCCGATCCGTGGCCGCTCGGCCTGCACGCGGTGACGCTCACGGTGACCGACGCGGGGCCGACCGTCGCCATTCTCGAAGGACTCTTCGGCATGCGCGTGGCGGCCGGCGACGAGACGCTGCGGCGCGTGAGCGCCGGGGCCGCCGTGGGTTCGCACGTGGACGTGCTGCAGGCGCCGCGAGCCGCGCAGGGCCGGCTGGCGGCGGGAGCGATCCACCACGTGGCGTTTCGCGCGCGGGACGACGAGCACCAGGCCGCGCTGCTCGCGGCCGTGCGCGCGTCCGGACTGACGGCCAGCGACGTGCTGGACCGGAAGTACTTCCGCTCGTTCTACTTTCGCGAGCGCGGCGGCGTTCTCTTCGAGGTGGCCACCGACCCGCCCGGCTTCGCCGTGGACGAGAACGCCGAAACGCTGGGGGAGACGCTGTGCCTGCCGCCTTGGCTGGAAGGGGAGCGCGCGGCGATCGCGGCCGCGCTGCCGCCGCTGCGGGGCGCGGCCCGGGCCATGTGACGAGCGCGCGGCGCGTGTGCTATAAACGCGGGCCGCAAGCGTGCGCCCGTAGCTCAATTGGATAGAGCGTCAGCCTCCGGAGCTGAAGGTTACAGGTTCGATTCCTGTCGGGCGCACCACTTCATTCCCACCGCGCGGCGGCCCCGTCCATGAGCGAAGATCTCCAGCCGCGATTCCAGCCGCATGCCGCCAACGAGATGGCGTCGATGTTCGACGATGTCTCCGGCCGCTACGACTTCCTCAATCGCGTGATGACGCTCGGGCAGGACGGCGCCTGGCGGCAGGCCATGTGGAACGCCGTGCCCGGCGACGCGCGTGTCGTGCTCGACCTGTGTACCGGCAGCGGAGTGTCGCTGAGCGGGCTGCGCCGTCCGGGCCGGACGCTGCTCGGCATGGACGTGAGCTTCCAGATGCTCGAGGTGGCGCAGGCCGAGATGGGAACCGCGGGCTGGGCGCCGCGCCTGGCATGCGCCGACGCCTTCCATCTGCCGCTGCGCGACGGCGCGCTCGACGCGATCACGGTCGCCTTCGGCGTGCGCAACCTGCGCCCGCGCGTGACCGCGCTCACCGAACTGGCGCGCGCGATGCGCCCCGGCGCCACGCTCGTGGTGCTCGAGGCGTCGGC
>JADLGX010000278.1 GCA_020849095.1 Candidatus Eiseniibacteriota bacterium | reverse complement strand
CGCCGGCGGGCGGAAGAAGAGCTGCGCCGCGCCCGCGACGCCGCGGACGCCGCCAACCGCGCCAAGAGCGAGTTCCTCGCCACGATGAGCCACGAGATCCGCACCCCGCTCAACGGCGTGCTCGGCATGGCGGGGCTGCTTCTCGACAGCGAGCTGCCGCCGGCCCAACGCGAGTACGCGCAGACCATCGTGTCCTCGGGCGAGGCGCTGCTCACGATCATCAACGACATTCTCGACCTGTCCAAGATCGAGGCGGGCAAGTTCACGCTGGAGCGAGTGCCGTTCGACCTGGCCGTCGCGTGCGAGGAGGTGTGCGAGCTGCTGTCGGCCAACGCGGCGGACAAGCGCCTCGCCCTCCATCTGCTGTACCCGCCGGATGCGCCCTCGCGCCTGGTGGGCGATCCCAACCGCCTGCGCCAGGTGATGCTCAACCTGGTCGGCAACGCCATCAAGTTCACCGACCGTGGCGGGGTGCGCATCGAGGTTTCCGGCGAGACCGGGCCGGATGGGATCGCCACGGTGCGCCTGGCCGTCGTGGACAGCGGCATCGGGATCCCGCCCGAGAAGGCCGCCCGCCTGTTCCAGCCGTTCATGCAGGCGGACGCGTCCATGTCGCGCCGCTTCGGCGGCACGGGGCTGGGGCTGGCCATCTGCAAACGGCTGGTCGAGATCATGCCCGGCGAGATCACGCTGCAGTCGCGCGAGGGCGAAGGCTCCACGTTCACGGTCACGGTGCGCCTGCCGCAGGACACGATGGCGCCCCAGCGCGTCGCCCCGCCCACCCTGCTGTCCGGGGTGCGCGTCATGCTGGCCGAAGCCGATCCGACGCACCGCGAGGCGATGCTGCCGTGGCTCGAGCACTGGGGCGCGCGCGTGGACCTGGTCGAGTCGCGCGCCGCGGCGATCAAGCGGCTCGGCGTGGCACAGGCCACGCAGGATCCCGTGCGGCTCGTGATCGCGAACGAAGCGCTCGACGGCGGCGACGGGGCGTCGCTCGCGCGCGGGCTGCGCGCGGCCGGACTCGGCGCGGACTCCCCGCTCCTGCTTCTCGGCGACCGCACCTCGCCTCCCGACCTGCTCAGCCTGGGCTCGGCCGGCGCGAGCGGCTGGATGGGACGGCCGTGCCGGCTCGCCGCACTCTCGCAGGTCCTGCAGCTCGTGCTTTCCTCACCCACGGGCGGTTTCGTGACGCGCGAGTCCGTGCTCTCGAGCGGCAGGAGTGCCGCGCCGGCGGCGACGCCCGTTCCCGGCGCGCCGAGCGTGAGCGACATGCTCGACATGCTGGCCGGTCCGCTGCCATTCGCCGGCACCAGAATCCTGCTCGCCGAGGACATCCCGACCAACCAGAAGGTCGCCATGCGCATGCTGGAGAAGCTGGGCTGCAGCGTGACGGTGGCGGAGAACGGCCGGCTCGCGCTGGAGCGCTTTCGCGAGGAACCGTTCGACCTCGTGCTCATGGACTGCCAGATGCCCGAGATGGACGGCTTCGAGGCGACGCGCGCGATCCGCGTCCACGAAGCGGGCCACGATCGCATTCCGATCGTCGCGCTGACGGCGAATGCCATGGAAGGCGACCGCGAACGCTGCCTGGAGTCCGGCATGGACGACTTCGTGAGCAAGCCGGTGCGCCGCGAGACCCTGATCCTGGCGCTGGAGCGCTGGCTGCATCAGGAAAGCGGCCCGGGACAGTTGCCCCGGGCTGCTTAGGAAACCACCGTCGTATCGCGGGGCCGGCCATTCGACATCAAGCCCGCCTCGCTGCACTCGCGAAAGCCAGGAAGTAGCGGTCCAGCGAATCCGGCGTGGAGCGATAGTCATTGTCCCCGACGAAGAAATCGCACACGACCTCGCGGGCCCGGCAGAGTTCGCGACGGCGCCCGCGTATCCGAGGGTCGGCGATCGTGAGATCCATGAGCTCGAGAAAGCGAGCAAGCGCCGCTTGCTCGCGCGTGTGATTGCCGCTCGCGCGGGCTCTGAGTGCGCGCGAAACCTCACTCCCGGCATTCCCGAGTTGCTCCATGAGGGTCAGCGTGTGCCAGCGGCCGCCCGCGAGGTCGGAGTGCAGGGTCATTCGGGAACGCGCTCCGCCACGATGGCCCTGATGAGCGCCTGCGTTTGCGGGTCTTCGACGCCTCGGCTGGAATTGCCGCGCGCAGGGCGCACGTTGATCATCGAGTCGAACTCGATCCAGTCTGGCGAAGAGTCCGCAGGATAGAGATTGATGCCCCAGAGCTCGGACTGGCGTGAACCATCGTCGAGCAGCCACTGCTCCTCGTCGGAATGGAGCTCCCCGCCCACCACCATGACGCGCCGCTCGATATCCACGACGGCCTTGATCAAGTCGCCAAAGCCAGACGCCGCAAGCTCGGCGAGTCTCGCGCGAGTGATGGTGTCCTTTACCGGTTCCATGGGTGACATGATGCCGGAGCCTACCTCACCCATGCACGCCCGCGAAGCCACACATTCCGCGAGCTGGCCCGCGCGGAGCAGCGCCGTACCGCGCGTGCCGCATGGCACGACCTCGAAGCCTCGATCCAGGAAGACCGCTCCAATGAAGCGCCGCTGAACCTCAAAGCCCTCGCGCCAGCATCTGGCGCGAGGGCTTCGACGTGAGCGCTGCCACCAGTGTCCGCCTAGTTGGCGCTGGCGGTGTGCACGCCGCCCTGGCCCAGCGCGTCGGCAGTGACCCGCGACCAATCGTGCCCCGGAGAGCCGGCGCCGGTCTGGCGCACGCGGCCCGACTGGTCGATCACGAACCACGTGGTGCGCGCGCCACTCGTGCCCGGCTCGTACACGCCGTACTGCTCGGCGATGGCGCCGTGCGGATCGGCGAGCAGGCTGTACGTGACCTCGGTGCGGTGAAGGAGCTTCCAGACGTCGCCCTCGCGGCGCTCGATGACGGCCACGGGCAGCACGCCCTGGCGCACCAGCGACTCGCGCTCGCGCTCGATCGCGCGCAGGTCCGCCTCCCCGGCGCCGAACACGAGCAGCACGCTGCCCTGTTCGAGCATGTTGTGCAGGTTCTGCCAGAGGAAGTCGTGCGACTGGTAGCTGAAGTCGGGAGCCGGGTCACCGGCGACCGGGCCAGCGGGCGTGCCCGCGGGAGCCGGAACGGTGGTGGTGACGGACACGGCGTTGTTGGCGGCCGTCGCGTGGGTGCGCAGAGCGGTCGCGGCCGGGTGAGACGTGGCAGCAGCGAGCAGCGCGGCCATGAAAAAGGGGCCGAAGTTCAAGCGTTCCTCCTGTGGTGAGCCATGGGTCCGAGGGTCTGGGGTGGGCGCCCCGGTATCGGCCGCGACGAGAGGAGGCTTGAGTGGTTGCTGGAACTATTTTTAGAACATCGTGGTCTGGTCGAGGCGCCCCAGCGTGCGCGCCAGCCGGTCCATGGCGCGATAGACCAGCCAGGACAGCACGGCGAACGCCGCGCACACCGCCAGCATGGCGCCCAGCAGCTGCGCGTCGGACAGCGTGTTCATGTACGCGCTCGATCCCCGGCCCAGCAGGAAGCGGCGAATGCACTCGTACCACCAGGTGAACGGCAGGGCGTACGACAGCGGGCGCAGCCACACGGGCAGCAGATCCACCGGAAAGATCACGCCGCACATGAGGTACAGCCCCAGCATGGTGCCCTCGAGCACGGTCATGGCGGACCGCGTGAGCACCATGGCGACACCCGACAGCAGGAAGCCTGCGGACAGCGTGGCGCCGAGCCCGGCCACCATGGTGATCGCCAGAAATACCGGCTGCACGCCGGACCACTCCCAGCGCACGCCCAGCGCGAACCAGCCCACGAGCAGCATGAGCAGGGCGCTGATGCTGCCCAGCACGAAGCGCACGAACGATCGGCCCGCCAGGTACGTGACGAGCCCCATGGGCGAGACGTAGACGTACTTGAGGGTCTCGAACTCCTCGCGCTCCTCGAACACGGCCCAGCCCATGCCGACGACCATCGTGTTCACGTAGGCATGGAACGCGTTGGCCACGTAGAAGCCGGCGAAGGCGGCACCCTCGGTGGCGGTGCTGCGCGTGGCCGCGTACATGGCGGCCAGCGTGAGCGACACCGCCAACGGCCGGGCGATCATGTAGATGAAGAAGATGACGGGGTCGGCCCAGTTGGACTCCACCTGCCAGCCGAGCCATGCGGCGGTGCGCATGCGCGCGAACGTTCCGGTCATTGCCATCGCTGCGTGAGCCTCCCTTCCTGCTTGGAGAGGTTCTCGAGGTAGCGCAGCGACCAGCGCGCGACGAAGAAGTACAGGACCGCGAACCCGCAGAGCGCCAGGAACTCCAGTCGCACGCTCATCAGCCCCGGCGAGCGGGCGCCCAGCAGCACCTGGCGCAGCGCGTCCACGCCCAGCGTGAGCGGCAGGATGGCCGCGGCCACCGCGCCGAACGCGCCCAGTGTGCGGATCGGAAAGTAGAGCCCCGAAAGGAAGAACGCCGGCTCCATGAACGCGTTGCAGGTGTGCCACGCCTCGCGGCCGTACAGCAGGAACAGGCTGGCCATGATCATGCCCAGCGTGTACAGCGCGGCCATGGTGGCCATGAAGACGGCGAACAGCTGCCAGGGCGAGAAGGGCTCCAACTGCACGTGAAAGACGAACACGGCGAGCGCCACGCCCACGAGAGATCGCAGCATGGACGCCAGCAACCCGCCCACGGCCATGCCGCACAGGATGGCCATGCGCGAACAGGGGGCCGCGAAGTACAGCTGCAGCTGCCCCGCCTGCTTTTCCCAGTAGAACTGCGCGCCCATCCCCCACAGAACGTTGACCCAGTACGTGGTCAGGATGCCGCCGATGACGGCGAGCGCCTCGTAGTAGGCGGGCGCGCCGAGGGCGCGGTACATCATCACGAACGCGCACATGCCCAGGTTGGGAAACACCGCGTCGGCGATGAGGCCGTTGGGCTCGCGAAACGAGCCCACGATGCGCACGAACGCGCGCGCCCGCGCCGCGCGAAGGAACAGCGCGGCGTCGTCCGCGAACGCGCGGCTCATTCGGCCCCTTCGTCGTCGAGCGCCCGGCCCACGATGTGGATGAAGGCGTCCTCGAGCGAGGTTTCGCGCGTGGAAATGCCCTGCACGGCGACGCCGATCTCCTCGAGCGCGCGCAGCGCGTCACCCAGCACGCCGCCTTCGGGCAGGCGAAACTTGAGCGTGCGCGTGCCGCGCTCCGGGTGCGGCGCGCCCCACACCACCGGCACGCCCACGGCGGCCTGGATCGAGCCGCTCTCGGCGGCCCCGCCCTCGCGCACCTCCAGCTCGACGTGCTGCCCGCCCTGGACCGACCGGCGCAGCGCAGCAGGAGTGTCGCTGGCCAGCACGCGGCCGCGGTCCACGATGGCGATGCGGTCGCACATCTGGTCCGCCTCCGCCATGTAGTGCGTGGTCAGCAGCACCGTGCGCCCATCGCGCTCGCGCACCCAGGACAGCACGAACTCGCGCAGCATGCGCGCCGCGTTCACGTCCATGCCCAGCGTGGGCTCGTCGAGGAACAGGACCTCGGGCTCCGACACGAACCCGCGCGCGAAGTTCATCTTCTGGCGCTGGCCCGTGGACAGGCGGTTGATGCGCGTGCGCGCCAGGGGGGTGAGCCCGGTCACCTCGAGCAGCCGGTCGATGCGCGGCCAAGCCACCGAGCTGGGCACGCCGTAGAACTGCGAGAACATCCACAGGCACTCGCGCACGGTGAGGATGCCGTAGCCCGAGTTCTCGCCGCCCGAGACCAGCCCGATGCGGCGGCGCACTTCGTTCGCCTCGCGCACCACGTCGAACCCCGCCACGCGCGCCTCGCCACCCGAGGGAAACAGCAGTGTGTTGAGGATCTTGATGCACGTGGTCTTGCCCGCGCCGTTGGGGCCGAGCAGGCCGAACACCTCGCCGCGCTCGATCCGCAGGTCCACGCCGGCGAGCGCCACCACTTCGGGCGCGCCGCGCGGACCGGGATAGGAGCGCCGCAGGCCGCGGGTCTCGACGGCGGGCGTGCTGGAATCCGGGGAGCGTGACATGGGCGGCGACCGTAGAAAGCGCCGCCGGGCCTGTCAATCGGCCCGGCGGCGCGTGATGCGAAACGTGCGGGGATCAGTGTGAGTCGGCGGCCGGCGTGCGCGGAGCATCCCACGCCGGCGGCGCCGGGATCTCGATCACCGGCCCGGCCCAGCTTCCGCCGGGCGGCACGTTTTCGGGAACGGCGTGCTTCACGGGCTTCACGCTCAGCAGGTAGGCGGCGATCGCGTGCAGGTCCTCGTCCGTGGCCGCGGCGAGGTTGGGCCAGGGCATCGGCGGCAGCATCGGGGTGCCGTTGGGCTTCATGCCCGTGCGGAACGACTGCACGATCTCGTCCTCGCTGTAGTAGCCGATGCCCGTTTCGGCGTCGGGCGTGAGGTTGCGCGCGAACGAAATGCCCCACGGACCCTTCCAGCCGAGTTCGCTGCCGGACAGCTTGCGATCCGTGTCCGGGGCGCCGTACAGCGTGCCGGGCGTGTGGCAGTCGCCGCAGCCCATGATGTGCACCAGGTACTCGCCGCGCTGGACCTTGGCGGCCTTGTCGCCACCCGCCGCGGCCGGCTTGCCCTTGGGCGCCGCGGCCCAGGCGAGAGCGGATGCGCAGACGGCGGCGATCACGAACATCGTTCCCAACCAGCGATGCTTGTTCATGAGACGGCTCCTCTTGTTCGGGGGGCGCGCCGGGCGGGATGGACCGCGAACGGCGCCGTTGTGCGGCGAGGGGTGTGCCGCATACGCTGGCGCGCATGCTCACCCACCGGCTCGCCCTTGTCACGACTTTCCTGCTCTTCCTTGCGGCCATTGCGTGGGCGGCGCCGCCCGGCACGCGCACGCTGGAACTCGAGATCGATCCGGGCGCGCCGCGCTGGAACGGGCAGTACGTGGAATGGCTCGCGGTGTCGCCGTCTACGGGGCTCATCGCGCGCAGGTTTCGCGGTCCGCTCGTGAGCGCGGTCGAACTCACGGACGCCGCGGGTGGATTGCCGGTCAACTGGGGCCAGCAGGGCGACACGCTTCTCATCGAGCCGCGCCGCGCGTTCTCGGGCACGCTCGCCTCGTTGCGCGTTTCCTACACCGGCGAATGGGCGGACAGCGGCGCCGGACTGTCGCGGGACACGGCCGGCCGGCGCGCGTACCTGCCGCGGCTCGACTTCGCCACCGCGCCGATGGCCGACGACGTGTCATCGCAGCGCTGGAGCGTGAGCATTCACGTGCCCGGCACACATCGCGCGCGCTCGAACATCCCGGTCACCGCCGTGGGGCGCACGGGCACGTGGCGCACGTGGACGTACCGCGCGGGTGGCGCCGTGTCGCTGGACTCCTCGCGCGTGCGCATCGAACCCGCCACGCCGGCCAAGCCCACGGCGAAGAAGAAACCCCGCCGGCGCTGACGGGCACGAAGAAGCGGGGCGGCCGCAGCAGCCGCCCCGCTCTTTCGTTTGGCGCCGTTCGTCAGCGCGCCCGG
>JADLGX010000277.1 GCA_020849095.1 Candidatus Eiseniibacteriota bacterium | reverse complement strand
TGCGCGACCGCTGCCAGGACCTGCCTGATGAGCACGCCGGTCGGGTTCCCGTCGTCGCTCCCGTTCGTCAGGTCCGTGCCGCCCTCGGCCTCGACCACGCGAATGCCCTGCTCGCGAAAGGTCCGCAAGATCAGTTCGGATTCCACCAGATCGCGGGCCAACCTGTCCGCCTTCTCGACCAGGACCGTTCGGACTCCGTCGGCCGTCGTGGCTTCGAGCAACGCGGTCAGGCCCGGCCGGTCCGCGAGCCCGAGCGTTCCGGACACGCCCTCGTCGCGGAACTCCTCGACGACGTCGAGGCCCCTGGCTGCGGCGAACGCCGCGATGGTTGCGCGCTGCCGCGGGAAGCCGTCTCCGTCAACCTGAGTCCGGCTGGAGACCCGCATGTAACTGAGCGCCTTCGTCCGGACCCATGCCGGGGCCGTGTTCGGCGACCCCGGTGACGCCGGGGCTTCGTGCGAAGGCTGCTGACCGCGGTTTCTCGGATTCACGTTCAGCACATCGATCGCAGTGGCGACATCTTCGAGCAGCGCCGACGACGAGTCCCGAAGTGGGACCGTCGCCTCTCCGACCGATTCCCAAGTCGGATTCAGCCGGTGGGCAAGCCAGCCCGATGGGCAAGGCATGCCCTTCGAGCGCCGAGGTTGGTCCGTCGAGCAGATCGATGCGAATACGCGACGGTGGGTCTACATCGCTCGCCATGCGACACCCGGGGCGATCCAGCACGGCACGGTGCGGATCGACCCGAACGTGGACGGGAACAGCAACCCGCAGGAACTGTTCGGAAGCCGCGGCATCGAGGAGATGGAGGCGGCGGCGGCGGAGTGCATGGATCGAATCCGGCGTTGGTTGCGCGACCGGCCGTAGAACGCGCTCCAACCTCGGGTTGGAGGTAGCTGCGGACCCTGGCTCCGGTCATCATGCGCACCGGACGGAGGTCCCGCGCAGGCGGCCATCAGGGCGGATGCGACGGGACCTGCAGCCACGGTCCGCCGCTCGTCATGCCCACGCATCCGATCAACCGCTACGTCGACACCACGACTTCCTGGCAACTGCTCGGGGCCAAGTTGTGTCGCTGCAGGTGCATGCGATGAGCCCAGGCGAGGAGAGCGAGTGGAAGACGCGCAAGCGCCGGATCGACCCGCGCCTCGACGCGATCGGGTGGAAGCTGGGCCAGGGTGCGGCATCGCCGACTCCCAACCGGACCGAGGAACACGAGACCCAGAACGGCCCGGCCGACTACGTGCTCTGGCACGAGCGCAACATCGTCGGCGTGGTCGAGGCGAAGAAGGTCACGATCGGGCCGCAGAACGTGCTGACGCAGGCGGAGCGATACGCGCGCGGCCTCGGCGACACACCGTTCAACTTAGGCGGCCTGCGTGCGCCATTCCTCTACTCCACCAGCGGCGAGGTGACGTGGTTCCACGACGTGAGGCACCCGCTGAACCGCTCGCGGAGGCTCGCGCAGTTCCACACGCCGAACGCGCTCGCCGAGATGCTAGGTCGCGACTTCGACGCCGAGTGCCAGCGCCTCGCCGCGATCCCGCACGACCACCCCCGGCTGCGCCCTTACCAGAGGGAGGCAAACGCGGCGGTCGACAAGGCCATCGCCGAGCGCAAACGCAACCTGCTGGTCGCCATGGCCACCGGCACGGGAAAGACGTTCACGGCCGTGAACCAGATCTACCGGCTCATGAAGTCGGGAGTCGCGCGTCGCGTGCTCTTCCTCGTCGATCGTCGCGCTCTCGCGGCGCAGACAGTGCGCGCCTTCTCGTCGTTCGAGGTCGAGCCGGGCAAGAAGTTCGATCAGGTCTACGAGGTCTACTCGTCGCGCTTCCAGACCGAGGACTTCGGCGATGAAGAACGGTTCGACCCGAAGGTGCTGCCGCAGGGCTACCTCACCGACCCGAAGCCGGGCCACGCTTTCGTCTACGTGTGCACAATCCAGCGAATGGCGATCAACCTGCTCGGCCGGCAGGCGATCTTCGGCCTCGGTGACGAGCACATCGAGGACGACGCCGAGCGGCTGGACATCCCGATCCACGCCTTCGACGCGATCATCGCTGACGAAGTGCATCGCGGATACACGGCGCAGGAGGTCAGCACTTGGCGCGCGACCCTGGAGCACTTCGACTCGATCAAGATCGGCCTCACCGCGACACCTGCGAGCCACACAACCGCCTACTTCACCCACAAGGTCTTCACCTACTCCTACGAGCAAGCCGTTCGCGAAGGTCACCTCGTCGACTACGACGTCGTGACGGTGAAGTCGGACGTGCGCATGAACGGCGTGTTCCTGCGCCAGGGCGAGAACGTCGAGGTCGTCGATCCGCAGACCGGCCTCTCGCAGATGGACAGGCTGGAGGACGAACGCCAGTTCGACACCACGGAGATCGAGTCGAAGGTCACGGCTCCCGAGTCGAACCGGATGATCCTTGCCGAACTGAAGAAGCACGCGCTGGAACATGAACGGCGCTGCGGCCGGTTCCCCAAGACGCTGATCTTCGCCGCCAACGACCTGGGCCACACGAGCCACGCCGACCAGCTCGTGGACCTCGGGCGTGAGGTGTTCGAGCGCGGTGAGGCGTTCGTCCAGAAAATCACTGGCCGCGTCGATCGCCCGTTGCAGAGGATCCGCGAGTTCCGCAACCGACCTACGCCGGCTGTTGTCGTGACGGTCGATCTGCTGACGACCGGCGTGGACATCCCCGACCTGGAGTTCATCGTGTTCCTGCGGCCGGTGAAGAGTCGCATCTTGTTCGAGCAGATGCTCGGGCGCGGCACGCGCAAGGGCGAGCGCCACCCCGACAAGGATCACTTCACGGTCTTCGACTGCTTCGACGGCACGCTGTTGGCCTACTTCCGCAGCTCGACCGGCATCACGGCCGAGGAGCCGGCCCAGCCGACGCGCCTGATCGCCGAGATCATCGAGGACGTGTGGGCCAACAAGGACCGCGACTACAACGTAGGCTGCCTCGTGAAGCGGCTGCAGCGCATCGACAAGTCGATGAGCGGCGACGCTCGCGAGATGTTCGCGGCCTTCGTGCCTGACGGTGACCTTGCGAAGTTCGCGCGCGACCTGCCCAAGACGCTGCGCAGCAACTTCACCGAGGCGATGGGCCTCCTGCGCAGCAAGGACTTCCAGGCCCTTCTGGTTGGCTACCCGCGACCCGAGCGCACGTTCGTGCGCGCCATCGAGGCGCAAGACAACGTGACTTCCACTGTGGTCTTCCGGGACGTGGCCGGCAACGAATACAAGCCCGAGGACTACCTCGCGCTGTTCGCCAAGTTCGTGCGCGCGAACGAGGACCACATCGAGGCAGTGCGCATCCTGCTCGACCGGCCGGCCGGCTGGAGCCCGCAGGCCCTCTCCGAGCTGCGCGAGAAGCTGGCACGCAGTCGCTACCGCTTCACGCCCGACAACCTCCAGAAGGCCCACGAGGCGCGCTACGGCAAGGCGCTCGTGGACATCGTGTCGATGGTGAAGCACGCCGCCGACGAGCAGCAGCCGCTGCTCACCGCGCCAGAGCGCGTTGAGCGCGCATTCGCCAAGGTCACGGCCGGCCTGCAGTTCACGCCCGAGCAGCTGCGGTGGCTCGACCGGATCCGCGAACACATGCGCACCAACCTCTCGATCGACCGCGAGGACTTCGACCTCATCCCGATCTTCGCCGACATCGGCGGCTTGCCCATCGTGACCCGCGCCTTCGCGGCCGAATGGCTAGACCGACTGATCCGTGACCTCAACAGCGCCATCGCCGCATGACCGACATCGTCTCCAAGCTCTGGGGGTTCTGCCACACGCTGCGCCACGACGGCATCGACTACGGCGACTACATCGAGCAGATCACCTACCTGCTGTTCCTCAAGATGGCGGACGAGCGCGGCGTCGCCATCCCGAAGGACTGTGCTTGGCCGACCATCCGCGACGCCAGCGGCACGGACCTCACCGACCACTACATCGAGGTGCTGCGCAAGCTCGGCAAGACGCCGGGCATCCTCGGCGACATCTACTCCGGCGCACTGTCGCGCTTCAACAACCCCGTCAACCTCAAGAAGCTGGTCGCGCTCATCGACGAAACCGAGTGGACCTCGCTCGACGTGGACGTGAAGGCCGCGGCCTACGAGGGCCTGCTGGAGAAGGCGGCGGCAGAGGGCAAGAAGGGCGCGGGTCAGTTCTTCACGCCTCGCGTGCTGATCCAGGCGATCGTGCAGTGCATGAAGCCGGACCCGCGCACGAAGCCCGACTTCACTATCTGCGACCCAGCCATCGGCAGCGGCGGCTTCCTCGTGTGCGCCTACGAGTGGATCCGAGACGCGGTGAAGGGAGCGTTCGACCGGGACATCGCCAAGCGGGTCCGGCAACGCACATACTTCGGCCAGGAGTTGGTGGCGCGACCGCGTCGCATGGCCCTGATGAACATGTTCCTGCACGGCATCGAGCCGCACATCAGACTCGGCGACACGATCTACGAACCGGCGGCACCCGAGCGGTTCGACGTGGTGCTGACCAACCCGCCGTTCGGCACCAAGGGCGCGAACCAAGCGCCTGAGCGCGACGACTTCACGATCTCGACTTCAAACAAGCAGCTCAACTTCGTTCAGCACGTGCTGACCATCTTGAAGCCGGGCGGGCGCGCGGCGGTAGTGCTACCGGACAACGTCCTGTTCGCCGATCAGGCTGGCGAGGTGATGAGGCTGCTCGCCGAGGATTGCGACCTGCACACCGTGCTGCGACTGCCACGCGGCACGTTCACTCCCTACGCGCAGGGCGTGAAGGCGAACGTGGTCTTCTTTACAAAGGGCTACCCAACCGAGAACGTCTGGATATTCGACGCCCGCACAAATGTGCCGGTCATCACGAAGAAGGACCGGCCGCTGACCAAGGAGCATTTCGCCGAGTTCGTGAAGTGCTTCGGCGCGGACCCGAACGGCAAAAGCAGGCGCAAGGTGGGCGACTCGAAGGACGATCGCTGGCGCAGCTTCCATGTCTCCGAGGTCGCCGAGCGCGAGTTCAAGCTCGACGGGTTCAAGTGGCTAAAGGAGGAGTCGCTGGAGGATGCCGACGACCTGCCGCCGCCGGAGGAGTTGGCCACGGACGCGATCTCGGAACTAGAGGAGGCCGTCGGGGAACTCGGAGCAGTGCTGGCGCTGCTTGAGAACGGCGACGAGGCAAAGCCCAAGAAGAAGGCGGCGCAGGCATGAGCAACGAACTGCCCGAGGGCTGGGCCAAGGCACGCTTGCGTGACGGCGTCATTTCCGGTGCGCAGACGGGGTTCGCCTGCGGCAAGCACTCACGCGATGCCAGTGGCGTCGCCCACCTGCGCCCCATGAACGTGAGTGAGGAGGGACGCCTTCGTCTCGACGACGTGAAGTTCATCGACAGCGCCGAGGTGGACCGCGATGAGCGTTGGGTCCGCTCGGGCGAAGTGCTCTTCAACAACACCAACAGCCCTGAACTCGTGGGCAAGACCGCCCTCTACACCGAGGAGTCTCCACGCGCGTTCTCGAACCACATGACGCGGGTTCGATGCACTGCCGCAGCGGACCCGCAGTTTCTTGCACACGCCATCCACCAGAAGTGGCGCGAGCGACTGTTCGCCAGCATCTGCAACAACCACGTGTCCCAGGCGAGCATCAGCACCGACGTATTGCTCGACCTTGAACTGCCAGTGCCACCCCTCGCCGAGCAGCGCCGCATCGTCGCCAAAGTCGAGGCCCTGCTGGAGCAGGTGCGCTGCGCGAAGGAACGGCTCGACCGCGTGCCCCTGATCCTCCAACGGCTCCGGCAGGCTGTGCTGGCAGCGGCCTGTAGTGGCCAATTCACCGAGGCGTGGCGGGTCGCCAACCCCAACCGTAAAGCGCCGGCCCGTCCTATCGCTGACCGCGTTGCGCGCACACGGCGGCAAGGCGCAAACATCTCGAAGGACGGCGAACTCCTCATCGACGAGATGCCCGACCTGCCGGACTCGTGGGCCTACTGGCGTGCGGATGAGGTCGTAGATCCGGACACCGTGGTCACCTACGGCATCGTGCTCCCAGGACCGGAACATCCAGGCGGCGTTCCCTACGTGCGGCAGCAGGACATCGTGGACGGTGGTATCCTCGTCAACGAATTGCGACACACGACACCAGCGATCGCAGCGAAGCACGCGCGGTCCACGCTGCGCGCAGGCGACGTTCTGCTGTGCATCATCCGCAACCTGCGAGTCGCCATGGTGCCCAAGGGCCTGGACGGGGCGAACATCACGCAGGGCGCGGTTCGACTACGTCCTGGGCAGCATGTGCGCGGCGACTACTTGGCCGCCTACCTCGCGTGCCCAGCCGCTCAGGCGTGGATGAAGGCTCGCTACTTCGGAATGGACATGCCTCGCATCAACGTCGAGGACGCCCGCGCCATCCCGATCGCCCTGCCGCCGATCGACGAGCAGGCTGAGATCATGCGCCGGGTCGACGCGCTGTTTCGGCTCGAAGAAAAGGTGCGCGGACGGGTGGCTGCTTCCATCAACCGAGCCGGTGCCCTACCGCAGGCGATCCTGTCCAAGGCGTTCGCCGGAGAGCTGGTCCCGACCGAGGCCGACCTTGCGCGCGCCGAGAACCGGGACTACGAGACTGCCGAACATGCCCTCGACCGACTACGTCGGGAGGTGGAGGGTGGGGTATCGCGGCGTCCTGCGAACAAGGCGCGAGGGACTCGGACTGACTGATCGGGCAGATTCGCGCTCGCACATCACCAAGGAGCTGCGGCTTGTCTGCAGGGACTGCGCGGTTGTCCTTCGCGACCAGCTTGGTCACTCGCAACTAGAGCTTGCATCATGACCTCTGACGGGTTCAAACCGTCTCGATGCTAACGGCTGCTCATGGTCGGCAGGCGCGGCGCATCGATGTTGGGCTGGGCCGCGTCCTAAAGGCGACTCCGGTCTTCGACACCTACTGGCGCTTCGCGGCACAGCGGCAGGCCCTCTTCATGAAGAGGGTCATGGGGGCACCTTCGCCATGGACAACTGATCCGGTGCTTGGCAGCCATCGGTTCACGAATGCCTACCGCGCCGCAGACCGCGTCAGCCAGTACTTGATCCGGCATGTCCTCTACGAGGGACCCCAGACGAGCGAGGAGATCTTCTTCCGCGCCCTCCTCTTCAAGTTCTTCAATCGGGTCGGCACTTGGCAAGCACTCAGCGATGCCGTTGGCCCACCGAGCTGGAGTACCTTTGACTTCGACCGCTACGCCTACGTTCTGGACAGGCTTATGGCGCGCGGCGAGAAGGTCTACTCGGCAGCTTACATCATGCCGTCTCCATCATTCGGCTCGCAGCGGAAGCACCGTAACCACCTGCGTCTCCTGGAGCACATGATGCTTGAAGGAGTGCCGCTCCGAGT
>JADLGX010000276.1 GCA_020849095.1 Candidatus Eiseniibacteriota bacterium | reverse complement strand
CTCGACACCGACATGGCCGCGCGCCAGCTGCTCTGGAACCTGCTGCTGATCGAAAAGCGCCTCGGACGGGTGCGCACCCAGAAGTGGGGCCCGCGCACGATCGACCTGGACCTGCTGCTGTTCGGCGACCAGGTGATCGACGAGGACGACCTGCGCGTTCCGCATCCCGAGCTGATCCGGCGCTCGTTCGTGCTGACCCCGCTGGCCGAGCTCGAGCCCGCCCTGGTCCACCCGACGACCGGTGAGACGATCCAGTCCCACCTTTCGCAGCTCCACGTGACGCGCCCGCCGGTCAAGCGCGGATCGCGACTCTGGAACTGAGCGCAGCGTGAGCGAGAACCGCTACCTGGTCATCGAGGGCGTCATCGGGGCCGGCAAGACCAGCCTCTGCCGGCTGCTCAGCGAACGGCTGTCCGCGCAGTTGGTGCTCGAGGAGGTCGAGGAGAACCCGTTCCTCAAGGACTTCTACAAGGACCGCGCGCGCTACGCCTTCCAGACTCAGATGCACTTCCTGTTCAGCCGCTACCAGCAGCAGCGCGACCTCAAGCAGACCAACCTGTTCAACGACAAGCTGGTCGCGGACTACCTGTTCCAGAAGGACCGCATCTTCGCGAGCCTCAACCTGGTGGACCGCGAGCTCGCCATGTACGAGCGGCTCGTCACGTGGCTCGAGCTGGACGTGGTCAAGCCGGACATCGTGGTGTACCTGCAGGCGCATCCCGACACGCTCATGGAGCGCATCGCCAAGCGCAACCGTCCGTTCGAGCGCGACATGGAGAAGGACTACATCGCGCGGCTCAACGACGCGTACAACCACTACTTCTTCCACTACACGGACACGCCCCTGCTGGTGGTGAACACGAACATGATCGACTTCGTGAACCAGCCGGACGACTACGAGGACCTCGTGCGCCGCATCCTGTCTCACCGGCAGGGCACGACGTACTACACGCCCATCGAGAAAGGACGGTCCACATGAGCGGAGATCCGGTCGTGGGAGCGGGCAAGGCGCGCGCGAAGATCACGGCGCCCGCCGTCGTCGAGATGAAGCGGCGGGGCGAACTGGTCACGGTGGTGACGGCCTACGATTTTCCGACGGCGCGGATCGCCGACCAGGCGGGAGTCGAGATCCTGCTGGTCGGGGACAGCGTCGGCCCGGTCGTGCTCGGTTACGACAGCACGCTGCCGGTGACCATGGAGGACATGCTCCACCACACGAAGGCCGTCACCCGCGCGAAGACCTCGGCCATGGTGGTGGGCGACATGCCGTTCATGTCCTACCAGGCCAGCATCGAGCAGGCCGTGCGCAACGCCGGCCGCTTCGTGCAGGAAGGCGGCGCGGACGCGATCAAGCTCGAGGGCGGGGAGCGCGTGGCTCCCGCGGTCCAGCGGATCGTGGCCGCGGGCATTCCCGTGATGGGGCACCTGGGGCTCACTCCGCAGTCGGTGCTGGCGTTCGGCGGGTACAAGGTGCAGGCGCGCGGCGAGGCCGACCAGGAGCGCCTCGTGCGCGAGGCGAAGATGCTCGAGGACGCCGGCTGCTTCGCGATCGTGCTCGAGGGCATTCCCGCCAAGCTGGGCGCGATCGTCTCGCGCGAACTGGCCATTCCCACCATCGGCATCGGCGCCGGGGTCCACTGCGACGGCCAGGTGCTCGTGACGCACGACATGCTGGGACTCTTCCAGGGCCGCACCGCCAAGTTCGTGCGCCGCTACGCCGCGCTGGGCGACGCCATGCGCGATGCCTACGCGCAGTACGTGGCCGACGTGAAGGCGCGGCGATTCCCGGGCGAGCAGGAGTCGTACTGACGTGGCAGCCGCCCGGGACCGTTCGATGGCGCGCGTGACGCACGTGGCGGGGCTGCGCGGCGCCGTCGCGCGGCTGCGCGAGCGCGGCCGCACGGTGGCGTTCGTCCCCACCATGGGCGCGATCCACGACGGGCACCTTTCGCTCGTGAAGCACGCGCGCCGCTCGGCGGACCGCGTGGTGGCGAGCATCTTCGTGAACCCGCTGCAGTTCGGCCCGGCCGAGGACTTCACGCGTTACCCGCGGCCGATCCGGCGCGACCGCGCGCTGTTCGAGGCGGCGGGCGTGGACCTGCTGTGGGAGCCGCGCGTCGCCGACATCTATCCCGAGGGCGACTGCACGCGCGTGCGCGTCTCGGGCCTGACCGAGGTGCTCGAGGGCGCCGCGCGCCCCGGCCACTTCGACGGGGTCACGACCGTGGTCATGCGGCTGCTGGGCGCGGTCCAGCCCGACCTGCTGTGGCTGGGGCAGAAGGACGCGCAGCAGGCGATCGTGCTCGAGCGCATGTGTTCCGACCTGCTGTCGCCGGTCTCGGTGCGGCGCGGCGCCACCGTGCGCGAGAGCGACGGGCTCGCGATGAGCTCGCGCAACGCCTACCTGTCCGCCGCCGAGCGCCAGCAGGCCGTGGCGCTGTCGCAGGGGCTCGCCTCGGCGCGCGCGCTGCTCGGCGCGGGCGAGCGCTCCGCCGCGCGGCTGGCCGCCGCGATCCGCCGCGAGTGGGCGGGGTATCCGCTGGTGAACGAGGACTACGTCGCTGTGGTGGACGCCGCGACGCTGCAGCCGGTGCGCCAGGTGCGGAGCCGCGTCCTGGTCGCGGTCGCGGCGCGCGTGGGGCCGGCGCGATTGATCGACAACTTCGAATGGGGAACGCGCAAATGAGCGGTTACCGACACGAGGACACCGCGGCGCTGGTACTGGCCGCCGGCATGGGCAAGCGCATGAACAGCGATCTCGCCAAGGTGCTGCATCCCATGGCGGGCCGGCCGCTGCTCGCGCACGTGCTGGCCACGCTCGACGAGCTCGGCGTGGGGCGGCGCGTGGTGGTGATCGGTCACCAGCGCGAGCGCGTCCAGGCGGCGTTCGCCGGCCGCGACGACCTCGAGTGGGCGATCCAGGCGGAGCAGCGAGGCACCGGCCACGCCTGCATGATGGCCGAGCCCTCGCTGGGCGAGTTCGGCGGCACTCTGCTCGTGGTGTGCGGCGACACGCCGCTGCTCACCGCGCGCACGCTGCACGCCCTGCTCGAGACGCACGCCTCCTCGGGCGCGTCGGTGACGGTGCTGAGCATGCGCCTGCCCGACCCGCACGGCTACGGGCGCATCGTGCGCTCGGCCGACGGCGTGGGCATCGAGCGCATCGTCGAGGAGAAGGACGCCACCCCCGCGCAGCGCGCGATCGACGAGGTGAACTCGGGCATCTATGCCTTCCGCTACCCGTCGCTCACGGGCGTGCTGTCCAAGCTCACGGCCGCCAACTCGCAGGGCGAGTACTACCTCACCGACACGGTGTCGCTTCTGCAGGAGCGGGGCGAGCGCGCGGCGGTCGTGTGCGCGGACGACCACCGCGAACTGCTCGGCATCAACACGGTGGACCAGCTGTCCGAGGCCGAGGCGGTGTGGCTCGACATGCGCAAGGGCCGCGCCTGATGGCCGCGCGCGGCAAGGCCGGGCTCGACCGGCTGTGGGCGCCGTGGCGCATGGAGTACATCCGCAAGGCGGACAAGCCGGACGGCTGCCTGTTCTGCAAGGTCGGCGCCGCGAAGGCGGACCGGCGCGACCTGGTGCTCGCGCGCCGCGCGAACGCCCTGCTCATGCTGAACCGCTATCCGTACAACCCCGCGCACCTCATGGTGGCGGTCCGGCGGCACGCGGCGCAGTTCCACGAGCTGACGCTCGAGGAGCGCGCCGACCTGCTCGACCTGACGGCCATCGCCGAGCGCGCGCTGGCGGCCGAGTACGCACCGCACGGCGTGAACTACGGGCTCAACGTGGGGCGCGTGGCGGGCGCGGGATTTCCCGGCCATCTGCACCTGCACCTCGTGCCGCGCTGGAACGGGGACACCAACTTCATGCCCGTGATCGGAGAGACGCGAGTGCTTCCCGAATCACTGGCGCGCACCTGGCAGAGGCTGCGCGCGGCGATCGCCGCGCTGCCCGAGCCGGGCAAGAAGGGCGGCCGCGGGCGTGGCGCGCAAGCGCGGCGGTAAGTCCGGCGGCAGGTCCGGCGGCGTCCTGCTGCTGATCGGCGTGCTGGCCGTGGTGGTGCTGGCGCTGGCCGGGTCGTGGGCGTGGAGCCAGTTCGGCGAGCGGTTCCCGGCGAGCGCTTCGATGCCGGACTTCGCCGGCCGCGGCGCCCGCAAGCGCTCGCCCCAGGCGCGCATCATCCGGGTCCAGGTGCTCAACGGCTCGGGGGAGGCGGGGATCGGCACCCGCGTGGCCGCGTATCTGCGGGAAGGCGGATTCCACGTGACCGAGGTGAAGAACGCCGACCGCCCGGACTACTTCGGCTCGCTGGTCGTGGCCCGAAGGAGCGACCTTTCCACCGCGAAGGAAGTAGCGCATTATCTGGGCGGGCCACCGCTCATCCGGCAGGCTTGGAATCTCGAAACGGCGGACGTCTCGGTGCTGATCGGCAGCGACCGGAGCCGCCTGAAGCTCGAGCCCTGAGTCCGGCCCATTCATCGGAGGAACGCGACGTGTTCGGTTTCGGCGGAACGGAGTTGATGGTCGTCCTGGTGATCGTGCTTCTGCTCTTCGGCCCGAGCCAGCTGCCCAAGATGGCGAAGGGTTTCGGCCAGGCGATCCGCGAGTTCAAGCGGGCGCAGCACGAAGTGACGGACGAGCTGCAGCGCGAGGAGCCCAAGCCGCCGCAGCCGCCGCCCTCGGACAACAAGCCCATCCAGTAGGGGGCCGCGGGCGGCGACCACGTTGCCCTCGTCCCATCGCGGCGGCGCGCCACACGGCAGCGCCCGCGAAACCCAAGAAGAACGGCGCGAACCCGGTGACCGGGGTTCGCGCCGTTCGTGTTTCGGGACGACTACTCGCTGGAGGTGTTCCGGCTGTCCACGATCTTCGCCGTGCTGCGCAGGTGCGTCAGGTAGCCGTCGAAGAACGTGCGCTGGCGGCGGGTGAGGATGTCGCTCGTCAGCTGGCCCTTCATCTGGTCGTTGTTCCACAGGCTGTCCGGCGGCGTGTTGACCGAGATCACGCGTCCGAAGAACCAGCCGCCCGGCGAGCGGAACGGGCCGACGACCTGGCCCGGCTTGGCCGCCCACAGCGCGCCCTGCAGTTCCGGCGAAACCGCGACACGGCCGTCCGGCTGCGCGCGCGACATGCTCACCGGCATGGCCGTCAGGCCGAGCGCGGCGGCGGCCGCTTCGAGCGTCGAACCGCCCTTGAGCGAAGCCGCGAGCTGGTCGGCACGGGCCTTGGTCATCTCGACGCGGGCCTCCACGTCGGCGACCTGGCGGAGCTGCTCCTTGACCTCTTCGAGCGTCGGCGGGCCGGCCAGATGCTGCGACTCGACCTGCACGATGATGAACTCGTCCACGCTCGCGTACACCGGGCTGACGTCGCCCTTCTTGTGCGCCACGCCCCAGTCGGCGGCTTCGGGCGCGCCGAACAGCTGCTGCGGCATGTTGTTCAGGTCGAAGAAGCCCGTCTTCTGCGTGGCGAGGCCGGCCGCCGTCGCGGCCTTGGCGAGTCCGTCACGCTTGGCCTGTCCGGCCACCTTGAGCGCCTTCTCGTACTGGCTGCGGCGGGACTCGTCGCTGACGCGGACCTTGGTGACGATCTGCGCGAGCTTGATGGCGCCGGGATAGGGCGGGTTCACGGCGGACGTGTCGGTGGCCGGATCGAGGATCTTGAAGATCATGATCTGGCCGCCTTCGCGGTAGGGCTCCATCACCTCGCCGGGGCCGTGCGCCGCGATGGTCGTGCCGATCGGGCCGAGCTCCATGGGATTGACCCAGCGGTCGATGATGCCACCGCGCGTGGCGTTCGGGCCTTCGGAGTAGTCGCGGGCCAGCTGGGCGAACTCCTCGCCCTTCTGGGCGCGCTCGTACAGGCCGCGTGCGACGTCCATGGCGGACTTGGCTTCGTCGTCCGCGTACTGGATGGGGATCGACAGCACTTCGAGCTGCGTGCGCGCCGGGGCCGACATGCGCGTGCGATAGCGGTCGAACACCTGCTTGATGTCGGCGTCCGTCCCGGCGCTGCGGCCGGTGTCGGCCGGCGGCACCTGCACGATGACGGCGGACAGCGACTGGAAGCGGTCCATGAACGCCTCGCGGAGCTCGCCCTCGGACAGCTTGAGCGAGGACATCAGCCGCTCCTGGAGACGGCGTACCGGCAGCTCCTCACGCACCTGGTCCTCGAACGGCTTCCAGTTGATGCGCGGATCGCCCAGCGCCTGCTGGTACTTCTGCGGGTCGAACTTGCCGTCCGTCTGGAAGGCGGGCGCCATGAAGACCGCGTTCGGCGGGCTCGTGCGCATGCCGAGCACGATGTCGGCGTCCGAGATGGTGAGGCCGGCCTTCTTGGCCTCCTGCGCCATCAGCCGCTGGTTGACCAGGCTGCGCCACGCCTGCTGCTGGACGGAGCGCATGTCGCGGTCTGCGGGCTCGGTGTTGAAGCGCTGGCGGTAGGTCTCGAGCGCGATCGCGAGCGAGGTCTGCCACATCGTGGCGTCGACCTTGTCGCCGTTGATCGAGCCGTAGTTGCCGGTCGTTTGGCCGGAGGGTGAGCTGCCTCCCATGCTTCCGAAGAAGCTGAAACCGAGGAGGAACGTCAGGACGACGGCGATCGTGACGATCAGCCAGATGGCTTTCGTGCGCTTGTTGCCGGAGCGCAGGTAACCCAGCATTCGGGACTCCGAAAGGCTTGGAGAGGCGGGACGTGAACAGCTGGAATAGAGGGCGAGGAGTCTACCAGCCCGCTGGACAGGCGCACAACCAACAAGCGATTGCGGGGGATTCCCGCCATGTGCTACCTCTCGCTCCACGCCACCACCGCCGAAGGAACGGCCCCGGATCCCGCTATCGCCCGCTCGGGCAGGGGCGGCCGCCCCGACCGGCGCCGCGAAGGATTGCACCCGTGCGCACTGACGTCGTCCATCGCCCCGCAGAGGCCGAAACGGTCGAGCGGGAGCTGCCGCTGCCGGCCATGGTGCTCGACACCCTGGAGCAGGGGGTCGTGGCGTTCGACCGTGAGCGCCGGGTCGTGTACGCCAACCGCCGGATCGAGGAACTGCTCAGCGTCGAGACCGGCACGCTCATGGGCATGGCGGGCAGCCGCGTGTTTCCCGGCGCCGACGCGCGCTGGCTCAAGGGCGCCACGCGCGAGATGCGCGACTTCAAGATCGAGACGGAAGGGCGCGAGCTGACGCTCAAGGCCGAGTCGCTGCCGATGCGCGACGAGGACGGCGAACTGACGGGCTCGGTCGTGCTGGCGGACGCCATCTCCGAGACCGAGGACGGCGAGTTCCAGAAGAAGATCGACCGGCTCGTGTCGCTCGGGGAGCTGTCGGCCTACGTGGCGCACGAGATCCGCAATCCGCTCACCGGCATCCGGACCACCGTCCAGTTCGTGGCGTCCAAGTTCAAGCCCCGCGACCCGCGGCGCGAGGACCTCGACGACGTGATCAAGGAACTCGACCGGATCGAGCAGATCATCACCGGCCTGCTGCTGTTCGCCCGTCCGCCGCAGGCGCGGCCCCAGCCCTGCGACGTGCACATGGTGCTGGCCCGCACCCTCGACCTCATGGAGCTGCAGCTCGGGGACGCGCAGGTGGTGGTGTCGCGCGAGTACTCCGAGGACCTGCCGCAGGTATGGGCCGATCCCGACCTGATGCAGCAGGTCTTCCTCAATCTCTGCCTCAACGCGGTGCAGGCCATGCCGCAGGGCGGCGAGCTGACGATCAAGACCGGGGTCCGTCGCTACCGCACGCGGAGATCGCTCGTGGACGTGTCCATCACCGACACCGGCGTGGGCATTCCGCGCGACCTGATGGAGAAGATCTTCGATCCCTTCTTCACCACGCGCTCCATGGGCACCGGACTCGGCCTGCCCATCTCGGTGCAGATCGTGCGTGAGGCGGGCGGCGTCGTGACGGCCAAGAACAACCCGAGCGGCGGGGCCACGCTGCGGGTCTCGCTGCCCGTGCCGGCCGAACCGCCCGGAAAGCCGGAGGAATAGCCCGTGAAGATCTCCGTGCTCGTGGTGGACGACGAACTCCTGATCCGCAAGTCGCTCGGCAAGGTGCTGCGCGCGCGCGGGTACACGGTGGACCTGGCGAGCACCGGAGCCGAGGGGCTCGAGAAGGTCGCGTCGCTGCGCCCCCAGGTGATGATCCTGGACATGCGGCTGCCCGACACCGACGGACTCACGGTGCTCAAGGGCGCCCGGGAGCTGGACCCGCTGCTGCAGGTGATCATCATCACGGCGTACGGCGACGTGCAGACGGCCGTGGACGCCATGAAGGTGGGCGCCTGCGACTTCGTGCGGAAGCCCTACGAAATGGAGGACATCGTGCTGGCCGTGGACTCCGCCGGCCGCACGTTCAAGCAGGCCTCCGAACTCGACCTCTACCGCCGCCGCGCGTGGCAGCACTACTCGGGCGAGGAGATCATCGGGCAGTCGTCCCCCATGCGGGAAGTGCGCGGCCTGATCGAGAAGGTCGTGCGCAGCCAGGCCACCTCCGTGCTCATCACGGGGGAGAGCGGCACCGGCAAGGAACTGGTCGCGCGGGCGATTCATTACCGCAGCGACCGCAAGCAGGCGCCCCTCATGGAGGTGAACTGCTCGTCGTTCCAGGAGCACCTGCTCGAGAACGAGCTGTTCGGCCACGAGAAGGGCGCTTTCACCGACGCGAGCGACACCAAGAAGGGGCTCGTCGAGCTGTGCGACGGCGGCACGCTGTTCCTGGACGAGTTCGCGGACATGTCCATGCCCACCCAGGCCAAGCTCCTGCGCTTCATCGACCATCGCAACTTCAAGCGGGTCGGCGGCGCCACGGACATCTCGGTGGACATCCGCATCGTGGCGGCGACCAACAAGAGCGTCGAGGAAGAAGTGCGCATGGGGCGCTTTCGCAGCGACCTCTACTTCCGCATCAAGGTCGTCTCGATCATGCTGCCGCCCCTGCGCGCGCGCGGCGACGACATCCTGCTGCTCGCCCGGCACTTCATGCGCGAGTTCTCGCGCAAGTTCGGCAAGGGTTTCCACGACTTCACGCCCGACGCCCAGGCCGCGCTCATGGAGTACCCGTGGCCCGGCAACGTGCGCGAACTGCGCAACCTGGTCGAGCGCGTGGTGCTGCTCGAGGAGGGCGACCTCATCGACGCCGAGCACCTGCCGCCCGAGATGATCGGACGGCGCAGCGCGCCCGCGCCCGCGGTGGCGGCGGCCGTCCGTGATGCGCTCAGCCTGCCCACGCTCGCGCAGATCGAAGCCGAACACATCAGCGAGGTGTTGCGGCTCACGTCGGGCAACAAGAGCCGCGCGGCGCGCATCCTCGGCATCTCTCGCCAGGGGCTCATCGAGAAACTGCGCCGTCTTCGCATCGAGGAGGTGGTGGAACGTCAACTTCCTTGACACCCACCACGAAATGGACAGTTGAGCTTAACGCGTTGCCGGGCAATGCGATAGCGGCTACAAAAACCGTAACGTGCTACTAAGTTGACACTTACGCGGTCTCTCCACCGAGTGGCTCACAGCCCTCACGGAGCGGCCGCGAACTTATTTTGTGGGCATTTCATTGGTGAATCAGGGACTTCCGGGTCACTGGCAGGACGAAAAACCCATTGTGGCACAGCACGTGCACATAGGGAGATACAGAGGCGCAGGCGTCAACAGCGTCCACGCCAACGAACGGTAGTCGGTAGCGGAAGCAACTTCACCAGTCGTCATCCGGGGAGGTGATTTCGAATGGCTGCCAAGAAGAAGGCTGCGAAGAAGAAGGCCACGAAGAAGAAGGCTGCGAAGAAGAAGAAGTAACCGGTTTTCTGGACCTGGCACGTCCTGAGGGGCGAGCTGGCGTTTCGCCGGCCGCCCCTCAACCAATTTTCGAACCAGGGTTCCCCGAGTCCAAGGCTGGCCGTCCATCCTGGTTCGTGCGTGGCGGTTCTGCATGGATGCGTGAACCGCCCGCGCCTCTCGCCCGATCCCCGCGGGCCCGCACGCATCGCGTGCTATGTTGCGCTCCCGTTCCCTCCGCCACCCGCGAGCGCTCAACGTGACCGTTCCCCCCGCACAGGCCCCCGCGTTCATCCGCATCCGCGGTGCGCGCCAGCACAACCTTCGCAACATCGACCTCGATCTTCCGCGCGGACGCCTGAGCGTGATCACCGGCGTTTCGGGCTCGGGCAAGTCGTCGCTCGCGTTCGACACGCTGTACGCCGAGGGGCAGCGGCGCTATGTCGAGTCGGTCTCGACCTACGCGAAACAGTTCCTCGACCGCCTGCCGCGTCCCGACGTGGACGCCATCCACGGCCTGACTCCGGCCGTCAGCATCCAGCAGGTCGCGCCGGCGCGCAGCGCGCGCTCCACCGTGGGCACCGCCACCGAGATCCACGACTACCTTCGCCTGATGTTCGCCCGGCTCGGCACCGTCTCGTGCGGCAAGTGCGCCCGGGTGGTGGCCGCGGACTCGCCGCAGTCGATCGCCCGCGAGGCCGCCGACTGGCCGGCGGACCAGCCGCTCATGGTGCTCGCCCCGGCGGCGCTCGCGGCGACGATCGCCTGGGAGGAGCAGGCGGCGAACCTGCTTCGCGCCGGCTACACCCGCATCTGGCTGGGCGGGGAGGTCGTGCCGCTCGATCCGGCGCCCCGCCTCGAGCGCAAGGCCCGCTCCGTGCTGCTCGTGATCGACCGCTTCCGCTGGCAGCCGGACGAGTCCCAGCGGCTCGTCGAGGCCTGCGAGCAGGCGTTCCGACGCGGCGAGGGCCGCCTCGAACTCGTGCGTGCGGGCGGGGAGAGCGAACGCCGCAGCGAGCGCTGGGAGTGTTCGAACTGCGGCGAGCCCGCGATGCGCCCGGAACCGGCGCTGTTCTCGTTCAACAGCCCGCTCGGCGTTTGCCCGTCGTGCCGCGGGTTCGGCGACGTGCTCACGTTCGCGCTCGACCTGATCGTTCCGGACGAGACCAAGTCGCTCCGCGACGGAGCGGTCGCTCCGTGGGCCGGATCGTGGCGCACGGTGGCGTGGCCCCGCCTGCAGAAGCTGGCGGCGGAGCGAGGCGTGTCGCTGGACACGCCGTGGGGCAAGCTGCCCGAGGAGCACCGCAAGCTGGTGATCGAGGGCGACAAGCACTTCAAGGGCGCGATCCCGTTCCTCGAACGGCTGCAGGAGAAGTCCTACAAGGCGGGCAACCGCTTCATCGTCAAGCGCTACCAGCAGCCGCGGCGCTGCGGCGCCTGCGGCGGCGCGCGCCTGCGGCCCGAGGCGCTGCGCGTGCGACTGGGCGGCCGCTCGATCGCGGAGGTGTGCGCGCTCACCGTGGCCGGCGTGGCGGATTTCCTGGCGGCGCTCGAGTTCGGCGAGGAGCAGCGCAAGATCGCCGGGCCCGCGCTGGTCGAGCTCGAGTCGAGGCTTCGCTTCCTGCTGCGCGTGGACCTGGGCTACCTCACGCTCGAGCGGCACATGCGCACGTTGTCGGGCGGCGAGGCGCAGCGGATCGAACTGGCCAACGCGCTCGGCGCGAACCTGGCCGACACGCTCTACGTGCTCGACGAGCCCACGGTCGGGCTGCATCCGCGCGACACCGAGCGGCTGATCGGCATTCTCGACGAGCTGTCCTCGCGCGGGAACACGCTCGTGGTGGTCGAGCACGAGCCCATGGTGATCCGGGCGGCCGCGCACCTGGTGGACCTGGGCCCCGGCGCCGGCGAGCACGGCGGCCGGCTGCTGTACTCGGGCCCGGCGGATGAGGCCACCGCGGAAGCCGGCTCGGAGACCGCCCGCTGGCTGTCCGGCGAGAAGCGCGTCACGCGCGCGCCCGTGGCCGGAAAGCCGAAGGGTTTTCTCGCCGTGCGCGGCGCGCGGGAGCACAACCTCAAGGGGATCACCGCGCGGATTCCGCTGCAGAGGCTGACCGCCGTGACCGGCGTGTCCGGCTCGGGCAAGAGCACGCTGACCGAGGACATCCTGCATCGCGCCGCGGTCCGGCACTTCGAGGGCCGCGAGGACGATGTGATCGGCGCCCATGATTCGATCACGGGCTTCGAGCAGTTCAAGCGCGTCGTCATGGTGGACCAGTCGCCCATCGGCCGAACGCCGCGCTCCTGCCCGGTGACGTACATGAACGCCTACGCGCCGCTGCGCGAGATCTACGGGCGGCAGCCCGCGGCGCTCGCGCGCGGCTGGAAGGACGGCGCCTTTTCGTTCAACACGGCCGGCGGCCGCTGCGAGCACTGCGAAGGCGCGGGCTGGGTCCAGGTCGAGATGTACTTTCTCGCCGACCTCATGGTGCCGTGCGAGGTGTGCGGCGGCGACCGCTTCCAGCGCGAGATCCTCGAGGTGCGCTACCGGGGCAAGAACATCAAGGACGCGCTCGACATGACCGTGGACGAGGCGTTCCTGCACTTCGCGACCGAGCCGAAGTTCACGCGCATGCTGCACATCCTGCGCCGCGTGGGGCTGGGTTACCTGCGGCTGGGCCAGCCCGCCAACCAGCTTTCCGGCGGCGAGGCGCAGCGGCTCAAGGTGGCGCGCGAACTCGCCGAACGGGGCGCGGGGCCCACGCTGTACCTGCTCGACGAGCCCACGGTCGGGCTGCACTGGGCCGACATCCAGCGCCTTCTCGAGGTGCTCGACGACCTCGTCTCGCGCGGCGACACCGTGGTGGTGGTGGAGCACAACCTCGACGTGATCCGCTGCTGCGACTGGGTCGTGGACCTGGGGCCCGACGGCGGCGAGGCCGGCGGGGAACTGGTGTGCGAAGGCGCTCCCGACCTGATCGCGGCGTGCGAACGCTCGCACACGGGGCGCTTCCTTCGCGAGATGCTGCAGCGCGACGCCTAGCCCGAGCCGACGAAGGAGAAGACCGTGCTCTTCATGGTGAGGTTCACCGACCAGCCCGACCGTCTCGACATCCGCCAGGCCCACATCGCCGCCCACATGGAGTGGCTCGGTCTGCACGCGGCGCAGGTCCGGATCGGCGGGCCGCTGCGCGAGACGCCCGAGGGGAACCCGGTCGGCGCCCTGTGGCTCGTCGAGGCCGCGAGCCGTGCCGAAGTGGACGCGCTGCTCGCCACCGATCCGTTCTGGGTGAACGGGCTGCGGGCGAGCGTCGAGATCCTCGAATGGCGAAAGGCCGTGCCCGCGGGGCCGGCGACGATCGGCTGAGCCTCAGGGCGCCAGGCGGACGACGCGGGTGGTGACCGACGTGGAGCCGCTCGTGAGGCGCGCGAAGTAGACGCCCGGCACGGCCGCACGGCCCGACCGGTCGCGCCCGTCCCAGCGCAGCGAGCCCGAGCCCGCGGGCCGCGGCTCGTCGAGCAGCGTGCAGACCCTGCGCCCGTTCGCATCGAAGACCGCCAGCGAGATCCGGCCGGCGGCGGGCAGCTGGTATCGCAGCGGCACGGGTCCCGCGCCCGGCTGCGCGCCCGCCGACAGGGAAAGCCCGGAGGCGGGCCGCGCGTCCGGGGCGCCCGCGAGCGGGTCGAGCGGTTTGCTCATGTCCACGACGTGGTAGAACGCGGTGTCCCGGCGCGCCGCCGCGTCCGACATCACGACCTGGAACCACGCCGAGCGCGTGGGCTGGCTCGACGTGGCGGCCACCTGCACGATCGAGTCCTGCACCAGCGAGACGAACGAAGGCGCGCCGAGCAGCGAGTAGGTGACCGGCGGGCCGTAGGGGAGCCGCCGCAGCGTGTCCCGCTGGACCGTGCCGTCGATCCGGAACGACCTCCCGCCGCGCGGCCAGAAGCGCGGCGCGAACGTGGTGGCGCCGGCGACCGTGAACGGCCGGTCCGCGACCAGGGTTCCGCCGCGCTGCACCTGCAGCCGCCAGGTGCCGTGGTCCGCGGGCCCCACCCAGGGCGAGAAGAAGTAGTAGGCCCAGAACCATCCGAACTGGACGGGCTCCTGCGACACGAAGTCGAAGCTGCCGTAGACCGCGCCGTCGGGCTTGCGCACCACGACCGCCGCCGTGTCGCCGGCGCGCGACTGGAACTGGATCCACATGTCGAGGTGGTCCTCGTTCGTGCCCAGGGCCAGCGGCTGGGGGATGGAGTTCACGACGTCGCAGTAGCCGGTGTTGAACACGCTGCCGCCGACCTGCGCGTCGGTGTACACGCCCAGCCCGGTCACGTGGAACGCCTCGTCCCCCGCGTAGCCCTCCTGCGCGTTCCACAGGCTGGGCAGCGGATTCGCGCTGCCGTGGCTCGGCTCGCGAAAGGCGTAGCCGCCCCCCGGGCCCGAATAGTCCCCCGACTCGAAATGAAGATGCGGCGCGGTCGAGTAGCCCGAGCTGCCGACCAGCCCGAGCATCTGCCCCGGCTGGACGACGTCGCCGAGCTTCACGGTCATCGAGGAGCGCCGCATGTGCAGGTACTCGTGAAACGTGCCGTCGCCATGCGCGATCCACACCCAGTTGCCGCCGTCGGGCCAGTCGAAGGTGCAGTGGCGATCGTAGGGGCTCGTGTCGTCCAGGTAGGTGACCGTGCCGCTCGCCGCCGCGAGGATCCGGACGCCCCGGTCCATGTCGCGAAAGTCGGTGAGCGTGTAGTCGTGCCCGGTGTGGCCGTCGTAGTTGTGCGTCCCGCCCATGTAGTCGAGCCGTCCGGGGCCCGGGTCGAGGTCCGTGTAGTTCACCGCCACGACGAGGTCGTTCAGCGCGCGTTCGAGCGGCCAGGCGTACTGGGCGAACGCCGGCCGCAGGGCGAGCGTGGATTTCGCGGGGCGGCCCGCGCGTGCCGCGGCCTCGGCGGCCTCGATCGCGGCGCGCGTCTTCGGCGGCAGGCCGTCGGCGTGCGCGGGTGGGACGATGGTGCCCGAACCGCCCCACGGTCCGGTGGCGGCATGCGAAGCGCGCCCGGGCGAGAGCAGCAGGGCGAGGGCGATACCGAGTGCGGCGTGGCGGGCGCGCATGCGAATCCTCCGGGATGGACGGCGGAGCATGAGCCTAGCAAGCGCGGCAAGGCGGCCCCACTCGAAAGTCGGAGGCCGCCGCGCTCAATCCTGCCGCGGCAGCGCCGCCGCCAGCGACGGAGGCAGTTCGCGGTCGCGCGCGGCGATGCCCGCCTCGCTCGCGCCGAGCACGCCGTCCTCGACCACGACGCCGCGCAACAGCGCGTGCGGCACCATCTCGAAGTAGACGTTGCGCGGGCGCACGTTGTCGGGCGGGGCATCCCACAGTTCGGCGGCGGGCATCTCGGAGATCGAGAGTGACGCCGTCCCGGCGGGAATGAGCTTCTTGCGCACCGCGATCGCATGCACGGGCACGCCGTGCTCGCGCGCCGCCAGCGCGGTCACGTAGGAGCCCACTTTGTTGAGCACGCCGTGCTCGGTCACCGCGTCGGCGCCGATCCAGACGGCCGTGGCGCTCTGCAGCAGCATCGCCAGCGCGCCGTCCGCCACCAGCCAGACGGGAATCCCCAGCGCGGCCAGGCGGGCCGCCATCTCGCGTCCCTCGAGTCCGGGCCGGCTCTCGGCCAGCAGCACGCGCGGACGCCGTCCGGTCGCGTGCAGCTGCCGGAGCGCCTCGAACACGGCGCCGCTGTGCGAAAGCGTGGCGATGAACGCGTCGCTCTCGGGCACCAGCTCCACCGCGATGCGCGCCGCCTTGCGCGTGGCTTCGGCGAGATCGGCACGCTCGGCGTCGCACGAGCGCAGCAGCGACTCGCGCAGGTCGAGCGGGGAGTCGGGCAGCGCCGCGCCCGATTCCGCCACCGCCAGCGCGCGCGCCGCCATCTGGTGCACGAGCGCCATGCTGGGCTGTCCCGCCTGCGCGCCGCGCAGCCACGGGAACAGGGCGTCGCGCAGGGCCGGCGCCGAGGGCGAACGGTCCTGCCCCAGCCAGCGTTCGAGCGCGGTGAGGAACTGCTCCGCCACCGCGCTCGATCCCGACGAGCGGTCGTTCGAGAACCCGCTCACTTGCCGAACAGGCTCTGCAGCCAGTGCACCGTCGTCTGCCGTCCGAGGTCACCGAACGCCTCGGTGAGCGGAATCTCCTTGGGGCAGGCCTCGACGCAGTTCTGCGCGTTGCCGCAGTCCACGATTCCGCCGCGGCCCATGATGGCGTCGAGGCGCTCGTGCGCGTTCATGCGGCCCGTCGGGTGCGCGTTGAACAGCCGCACCTGCGCCAGCGGCGCCGGTCCGATGAAGTCGGAGTGGCTGTTGTACTGCGGGCAGACTTCCATGCAGCAGCCGCAGGTCATGCAGCGCGAGAAGGCGTAGTTCAGCTCGGCGTCGGCCGCCGACATCTTGGGGCCGGGCCCCAGGTCGTACGTGCCGTCGATGGGCACCCACGCCTTGACGATCTTGAGCGCCTCGAACATGGGCTTGCGGTCCACCTGCAGGTCGCGCACGACCGGGAACTTGGTCAGCGGTTCCAGCGTGATGGGGCCGTCGGGCATGTTGTCCACGAGCGCCGTGCACGACTGTCGCGGCTTGCCGTTGACCAGCATGGTGCAAGCGCCGCAGACCTCCTCGAGGCACGAGGACTCCCAGTGAACGGGCGTCGTCTTCTGGCCCTGCTTGGTGACGGGGTTCTTGCGGATCTCCATGAGGCAGGAGATCACGTTCATGCTCGGCTGCCACGGAATCGAGAACTCTTCCCAGCGCGAGGAACCGGTGGGCGAGTCCTGACGCCGGATGCGAAGTTCGATTTTCTGACGGGGCATCTCGCTCACCTCCTAGTCGTACTTGCGCGCGACGGGCGTGCACAGCGACACGTCCACCGGGTCGTAGCGGAACGAAGGGCCGTTCGGGGTGAACGAGGCCACGGTGGTCTTCTGCCAGTTCGCGTCGTCGCGGTCCGGAAAGTCGGGCTTGAAGTGCGCGCCGCGGGATTCGTTGCGGGCCAGCGCGCCCAGCGTGACCACGCGGGACAAGTGCAGCATGTTCTCGAGCTGGTTCATGAACGAGAGCGGCGCGTTCGCCCACTGCCCGTCGTCCAGCACCGTGGCGTTCTTCCAGCGCTCCATGAGCTCGAGGATCTTGGCGTCCGTCTCCTGCAGCTTGCCGTTCTCGCGCACGATGGTGACGTTGGACAACATCGCGATGCCGAGCTCTTCGTGGATCTTGTAGGGGTTCTCGGGACCGTTGCGCTTGGCCAGCTCGGCGAACCGGCCGGTCCAGCGCTTCTCGGCCGCCTCGAAGACCGAGGCGGGAGTACCGGCGCCCGTCTTGGCCTGGCCGAGCGCGTGGACGACGGCGGCGGGGCCGGCGACCTGCCCCGCGTACACGCAGGAGAGGAGCGAGTTGGCGCCGAGGCGGTTGGCGCCATGGTACTGGTACTCGCACTCGCCGATCGCGTACAGGCCGGGAATGTTCGTCATGTGGTTCTTGGGGCTGCCGAGATCGATGAAGCCGTCCTTCGTGGGCTCGTAGTCCACCCACAGCCCGCCCATCGAGTAGTGCACGGCGGGGAAGATGCGCATCGGCTCGTCGCACGGGTCCTCGCCCGTGAACTTCTCGTAGATCTCGAGAATGCCCTCGAGCTTGCGCTTGAGCGTCTCGCGCGGGATGTGCGTGAGGTCGAGGTACACGCCCATGCCGTCGGCGCCGATGCCGAGCCCGCGATTGACGCAGACGTTGTGGATCTCGCGGCTGGCCACGTCGCGCGGGACCAGGTTGCGGTACTTGGGATACTTCTCCTCGAGGAAGTACTCGCGCTCGGCCTCGGGAATCTGCCGTGGCGGGCGGGCGTCGCCCTTCTTGCGCGGCACCCACACGCGGCCGCCCTCGCCACGCGCGGACTCGCTCATCAGGCGCAGCTTGTCGGCGCCCGGGATCGCGGTGGGGTGGATCTGGATGAACTCGCCGTTCGCGTAGTCGGCGCCGTCCATGTAGGCGGCGGCCGCGGCGGAACCGGAGTTGATCAGGCTGTTGGTGGACTTGCCGAACAGCAGCCCGGGCCCGCCCGTCCCCAGCATGACGGCGTCGGCCGGGAAGGCCTTGGTCTTCATGGTGCGCAGGTCGATCGCGGTCAGGCCCACGCAGCGCCCCGCGTCGTCCTTGACCGTTCCGACGAACTCCCAGCCCTCGTACTTGGTCACGAGCCCGGCGGCCTCGTGGCGGCGCACCTGCTCGTCGAGCGCATACAGCAGCTGCTGGCCCGTCGTGGCGCCGGCGAACGCCGTGCGGTGGTGAAGCGTTCCGCCGAAGCGCCGGAAGTCGAGCAGCCCTTCGGCGGTGCGGTTGAACGTCACGCCCATTCGGTCGAACAGGTAGATGATGCCGGGCGCGGCGTAGCACATGCCCTTGACCGGCGGCTGGTTGGCCAGGAAGTCGCCGCCCTTGCACGTGTCCACGAAGTGGATCTCGGGGCTGTCGTTCTCGCCCTTCACGTTCACGGCGCCGTTGATGCCGCCCTGGGCGCACACGGAGTGCGAGCGCTTCACGGGCACGATGGAAAACAGGTCCACGGCGACGCCGGCCTCGGCGACCTTGATGGCCGCCATGAGTCCTGCGAGTCCGCCGCCGACGATGGCGATACGAGGCGCGGCCATCAGTGCTGCCCTCCCTGGTAGACGACCGGTCCGTGCTCGGCGCCGTGCGGCTTGGTCAGCAGGTCCGGATAGATCCCGCGGCCGGTGAACGCGAGCAGCGAGTTGATCCCGACGAGCGACAACACGATGAACGCCGCCATGGCGAGACGAGAAGCGTTGCGCTGGGCGCCGCGGCTGGTGACGAGGCCCCAGTGGATCGCGAAGCCGAAGAGCCCGTTGCCGAGGTGCCAGCAGGCCGACAGGATGCCCACGACGTAGAAGGCGAAGATCCCGGGGCTCTTGAGCTGGTCGGCCACGAACGCGTAGGCGCTGGGCGAGCTGAGATAGTTCGCGTCGAAGCGCGTCATCCACGTGTGGAACAGAATGTAGAACACCAGCACGATGCCGCTCACGCGCTGCAGCGTGTACTGCCAGTTCTTCGCGTAGCCGTGCTTGCCCAGGTTCGCCTGGGAGGTGGTCGCGATCAGGACGCCGAGCACCATGTGGAAGGCGATGGGGGCCCAGATCCCGGCCGCCTCGACCAGGCCGACGTAGGGAATACGCGCCAGTTCGGCGGCGGCGTTGTTGAAGGCGGTCTCACCCTGCAGCGCCTTGGAGTTGGTGAAGAAGTGCTCGAGCAGGAACAGCCCGATGGGTACGACGCCCGTCAGCGAGTGCAGCTTCTTGAGGGCGAAATAGTTCCGGTCGGAGACCTTCATGGCGAAGTGCCTTTCCTTGTAGGTGGACCAGCGAAGTCCACGGGGCACCTTAAGACAAGCGAACGATTCGCTCCAGCCGCCCCGGAGCAATTCGCGAGCGGCGATTCCGCGAGCGCGGACTTCGATCTCGTTCGAGCGCGGCGGCATGACGTCGCGATCCCTCGCGGATGACGTCCACCACCACACTCTCGAGGCGCGATCACTCGCATCGTTCGGCCGCGAACGACTCGCCGGGTGAGAGTCGAGCGCGCTCGAATCGGCGGGCCGACCGGATCATGGATGCGAGCGGACCGCGCCCGTCTGGCGCAAGAACTTGCGCCCCATAAACTTGTTGGCGGCGTTCGGGGCGGCCGTGCTACCTTGTCGCCCCATTCGAGCAGTTCCGGCGGGCCCCGGGAAAGGTCCGCTGGAAGGCGTTCCCATCCACGCCGTCGTCGCATCCGGCGGTTCGATTCCGCCGCGGTCCGGCTGCCCAGGAGAAGTGCATCGCATGTCCGTCAGCATGACCGAGTTGATCCAGCACCAGCTGCTGCCGCGCGTCTCGAAGCCCAACCGTTACATGGGACAGGCGATCGCGGCGGCCGGCAAGCCGCCGGAACAGGTCGAGGTGCGCATGCTCATCGCGTTCCCGGACGCCTACGAGATCGGGCTTTCCAATCTCGGCATCCGGATCCTCCACCACATCCTCAACGGCCGGCCGGACTGCGTCGCGGAAATGACGTTCGCGCCCTGGCCGGATGCCGAGGCGGAGATGCGCCGCCTGGGCATTCCGCTGTTCTCGATCGACAGCCACTCGCCGGCGAGCGACTTCGACATCATCGGCTTCTCGCTGCAGTACGAACTGCAGTACACCAACGTGCTCGCCATGCTCGACCTGGCCGGGCTGCCGCTGCGCACGCTCGACCGCGACGAACGCCATGCCGTGGTGATCGCGGGCGGGGCGCAGGCGTTCAGCCCCGAGCCGATGGCGGAGTTCATCGACGCGTTCGTGATCGGGGACGGCGAGGACGTGATCCATCGCGTCGTCGACGCGGTCAAGGCGGCGAAGCGCGCGGGCACTCCGCGCCGCACGCTGCTGCGCCAGCTCGCGCACCTGCCCGGTGTCTACGTGCCGTCGGGCTACGAGACGCACATGTCGGCCGAGGGCTGGCTGGTGCCGCGCGCGCTGCCGGGCTACCCGGACCGCGTGTTCTCCACGTACGTCAAGGAGCTCAAGGCGGAGTACTACCCGCCCATGCCGCTGATGCCCGTGGGCGAGATCACGCACGATCGCCTATCGGTCGAGGTCATGCGCGGCTGCACGCGCGGCTGCCGCTTCTGCCAGGCCGGGATGATCAACCGTCCCGTTCGCGAGAAGCCCGCGCAGCAGGTGGTCGAAGAGGTGCTGCGCGGCCTGCAGGGCACAGGGCTCGAAGAAGTCTCGCTCATCTCTCTCAGCACGACCGATCACACGCAGATCGTCGAGCAGGTGAATACGCTCGCCGACCTGTTGTGCCCGACGCGCGTGCAGCTGTCGCTCCCGTCGACGCGCCCCGACAACGTGCCCGTCGAAGTGGCGCAGCGCATCGCCGCCCAGAAGAAGGGCAGCATCACACTGGCGCCCGAGGCCGGCAGCCAGCGCATGCGCGACGTGATCAACAAGAACCACACCGAGGAGGAGCTGCTCACCTCGGTCCGCACGTCGGCGCGCGAGGGCTACACCGCCGCCAAGCTCTACTTCATGTGCGGCCTGCCCGGCGAGAACGACGAAGACCTGCGCGCGATACTCGACCTGGCGCACAGGGCGTGGCAGGTGGCGCGCGAGGCGGGCAACCGCAACTTCAAGATCACCGTGAGCGTGTCCCCTCACGTGCCCAAGCCGCACACGCCGTTCGCGTGGGCGGAGCAGGTGTCGACGGCGGAGCTCAACCGCAAGCTGGGCGTGCTGCGCGACGCCGTGCGCGGCAAGCCCATCACGCTCAAGTACCGTGACGCCGAGACCAGCATGCTCGAAGGCGTGTTCACCCGCGGCGACCGCCGGCTGTGCTCGATGGTCGAGGATGCGTACCGCCGCGGCTGCCGCTTCGACGCGTGGACGGAGCATCTGCGCTACGCCACGTGGCTCGACGTCTTCCAGGACCACGGCATCGAACCCGAGCGCTACCTGATCGAGCGCTCGACGGAACTCGACCAGCCCTGGGACATGGTGCAGTCCCCGGTCACTCGGAAGTTTCTCGTTCGCGAGAAGCTCCGTGCGGACCGGGCCGGAGTCACCGACGACTGCCGTCTCGAGGACATCTGCTTCTCGTGCGGCGTCGTCGATTGCAACCAGCGACCGTGGGTCCGCCAACCCCACGCGCCGCTGGACCTGGACAAGGCGATCGCGTCCGTTCCCGAACCGGCCTACGGCCGGCGCGGACGGCGCGCCGCTGCGACCGCCGGAGGCGTGGCGACCAGCACGCGCTTCCGTATCCAGTTCGAGAAGGGAAGCGCGATGCGCTTCGTCTCGCACCTGGACCTGCTTCGCACCATGGAACGCGCCCTGCGCCGTTCCGGGTTGCCGTTGGCTTTTTCCCAGGGGTTCCACCCGCACATCAAGATGTCGTTCGGGCCCCCGCTTCCCCTGGGATTCCGTTCACGGGCCGAGGTGTTCGACCTCGAGTTCTCCCGGCCGCCCGCCGTCGATCTCGTCCAGAGACTCGACGACGTGCTGCCCGAGGGGCTCGGCGTGATCGCCGTTCGGCCCATTCTCTTCAAGGTTCCTTCGCTCATGAGCCAGTTGGAGGGCGCCAGCTATCGCGTGCGCTTTCCGGCCGGCTTTCTCGGGGAGGCCGGCATCACGCCGGACGCGCTCCCCGGGACGCTCGCACCCCGGGTGCGGGAGCTGATGGCTCTGGAGTGCGTGCCGGTCCGGCGCACGAGCGAAGACAGGGTACGCGAGTTCGACGCGAGGCCGTCACTGGCAGCACTGCAGGTCGTCGAAGACGAATCGCCGGTCGCCCTGGACATGCATCTGCGCTTCACGATGCGCGCCCAGGCCCGCCCCGACGACGTCATCGGCCTGCTGTTCCCCGGGTTCGATCCCCGCACCGTGGATGTGGAACGCACGGCGATGTGGGTGGAGCACGAGGGCGATCGGCTGGACCCGATCGAGTTGCTGTCCGTTCGCCAACCGTAGAGACGTCGCGTCCGGGAAGGACGCCCCGTGAAGCAGCGCATCATCATCAACGCGGACTCTTACGAGACCCGTGTGGCCATTCTGGAAAACGACGAGCTCGCCGAACTGTTCGTCGAGCGCGCCGAGCAGCGCCGCAACGTCGGTGACATCTACAAGGGCCGCGTCAACGCCGTGCTGCCCGGCATGCAGTCGGCCTTCGTGGACCTCGGGCTGGCCAAGACCGGGTTCCTGCACGCGTCGGACCTGGCCGAGTCGCTCAGCGCGCTCGAGGACCTGAGCGACGCCGACGACACCGCCGGCGATCGCGGCAAGCGCCGCCGCGCTCCCGTGCCCAAGATCGAGGACCACCTCAAGAAGGGCCAGGAGATCCTCGTCCAGATCACCAAGGAGTCCATCGGCACCAAGGGCCCGCGCGTGACCCAGCAGGTCAGCCTTCCCGGCCGCTTCTGCGTGCTCATGCCGGGCGTGGACCACGTGGGCGTGTCGCGCCGCATCGACGAGCGCTCCGAGCGCCAGCGGATCAAGGCGATCATCCACGACCTCAAGCCCAAGGGCGTCGGCCTCATTGCGCGCACGGTGGGCGAGGGCAAGGGCGACGCCGAGTACGCGGCCGACATCAAGCACCTCGTCCGGCTGTGGCAGAAGATCGAGAAGAAGGCGGGCGCCTCGCGGGCGCCGTCGCTGATCCACCGCGAACTCGAGATGACGGCCAGCCTGATCCGCGACCTGTTCACGGACGACGTCGAGGAAGTGTTCATCGACGACAAGCAGTCGTTCACCGAGATCGACCGCTACCTGAACGCCGTCTCGCCCGAGCTGGCCGAGCGCGTCAAGCACTACAAGGGCAAGGACCCGATCTTCGACGCCTTCAACATCGAGGCGCAGATCGAGAAGACCTTCGAGCGCAAGGTGTGGCTCAAGAAGGGCGGCTACATCTGCATCGACCACGCCGAGGCGCTCGTCGCCGTGGACGTGAACACCGGCCGGTTCACCGGCAAGAAGAACCAGGAAGAGACCATCTTCCGCACCAACATGGAGGCGGCCGTCGAAGTGCCGCGCCAGCTGAGGCTGCGCGACATCGGCGGCATCATCGTGGTCGACTTCATCGACATGGAGAACGACTCCAACAAGCGCGCCGTGCTCGATACGCTGCGCGGCGAGCTCAAGAAGGACCGCGCCCGCACCAAGGCGTTCGCCGTCAGCGAGCTGGGCCTGGTCGAGATGACGCGCCAGCGCGAGCGCTCGTCGCTGCTGCACTACTACACCGAGGACTGCCCGACGTGCGGCGGCCTGGGCAAGGTGCCGAGCAACGAGACCATGCTGGTCAAGCTCGAGCGCGCCATGCGCCGCGTGATGGCCATGGGTTCGCACAAGCGCGTCACGGTCAAGGTGGCGCCCGACGTGGCGCTGTTCATGGTCGAGTCCGAGGCCCGGCGTTTCGCCGAGCTGGAGAAGCGCTTCAAGATCTCGATCGACCTCAAGGACGACCCGCAGCTCAAGCGTGGCGAGATGAAGATCTACTCCGAGAAGAAGCACGAGCTCACCAAGCAGGTGGTGGGCGCGGTGCCGATGACCTGATCGTCAGCCGCCCGGAGTACCGCATGTCGAGCCGCGCACCGCACACGTCCAGCGCCCATCCCGCCCCGGCCCCTCCGGCCGGGGCGTGGCGTTGGGTCGCGCTCGCCTTCGCCGGCGCGCTCGCCATCTACGCCGCGGGCGCAGCTCCCACCGTGCTCGAAGGGGACAGCGGCGAACTGCAGGCGATCGGACTCGTGGGTGGAGTGGCGCACTCATCGGGCTATCCGCTGTTCTGCCTCGTCAGCCGCGTGTTCGCGCTGCTGCCCGGCGACCCGGCCTTTCGCATCAACCTGATGAGCGCGTTCTTCGGCGCCGCCGGCGTCGCGGCGCTGGTCGTGGGGGCGCTCGAGCTGGGAGTGAGCGGGCCGGCCGCGCTCGCCGCGGCCATGATCTTCGGATCGG